>JAFAKI010000009.1 GCA_019235595.1 Mucilaginibacter sp.
TTACTTTGATAGATCCGTTGTGCTGCTGCACTATGCGTTGCACCACTTCCAGGCCCATACCGGTGCCTTTTCCCATCTCTTTTGTTGTAAAAAATGGGTCGAAGATACGTGTGCGTATATCTTCAGGTATACCTACGCCGTCATCCGCAATGGTTACCTGCACAAATTCTTTATCCCTTTCTGTTTTAATGGTCAATGTTCCCTTCCCGTTAGGTTCCATAGCATCCAATGCATTGTCTATCAGGTTGGTCCATACCTGGTTTAATTCGCCTATTTGCGCTTTTACCGGTGGCAGGGATTCGTCAAACTCTTTTACAACGGTGATATTTCCTTTTTTGATCTTATAGATCAGCATCTGGAATGTATTTTTTATCCCGATGCGTATATCGGCATATTGCTTTTCCTGCCCCTGGTCCATGTGGGTATAGGTTTTTACCGAGTTTACCAGCGTGGCAATACGACGGGCCGATTCGCCTATGTCCTGTACCATCCTGTCGGTAACCAGCAAGGTATTCATCCAGTTAAACACAGGCTCCAGGAATTGTTTTGGAATATGTTTCCTGAACGATTCTACATCCTTTGGCCCGATCCCAAACTCAACAAAATTTTCTACCAGTTCAGGATCATAGTCCATCTCCATTCCGTCAAACACATCTGTCAATTCATCTTCCTTTTCTGCACGTTCCCGGATGGTAAGATTGAGATCCTGGCGCCCTGTTAAGAATCTGAAAAATTCGTTAGTTACCGCGTCCACCTGCTCGGGTTCCATGCGTATAGCAATCATCGACTTAAAGGTGTCGGGCTCCATTTGCAGGTGTTTCAGCAAAGACTCCGAATCGCGCACGATAGCTGACGCCGGGTTGTTCAGTTCATGTGTCAGGCCTGCCGAAAGTTTACCCAAAGCCAGCATTTTTTCGTTCTGTTGCTGCAATGCCGTGAAAGTGCGCACACGGTTGGTCATGACATGAACCAAGGCCTGGGTAAGTTCAAAATGATGCCTGATCATATCTTCAATCTTCCCTATCGGGAAGGTCATGATCTGTGTTACACCGATAGTACGGCCATAACCAGTGCTTACCGTTGCACGCGAGTAAGGCATATACCCGGTGATACTGCCGGGTTTAAAATCACCCAGTTCGCGTTTTACACCGCCAATTGGTATATATAACCGTAGTTTTCCGCTAATGATAAAGTGCGTCCCAATAATGGGTTGCCCGGGTTCGGATAATATTTCGCCATCCTCGTATTCACGGCAATCACTTTGGTCAATCAGCCATTGCAGTTGGTCTTCAGGCACATCTACCAGTGCCTCAAATGTTTTAAATAATGCAGGTGTACATTCTACCATGGGTTAAAATTAGACATTTTTAACCAAAGGCTGATCTTGGTTTTCGTCAGAATTTACATGCCGATGAGAAACATGGGGAAAGATGTTGCAGAGCAATGCTCAATGTCATTAAGTTAAGGAAATATCGTTTCAATTATAGCTTCGTGTGGACTCACCCGAATGCGCTACGCTGTTCTGCCCTCTCTTTTGCAAGCAAAAAAGAGGGCAAAAAAGATAAAAAATCCCTCGTTACGAAGTAGAGAGGGTGGTCGAGCGAAGCAATGACCGGGTGAGTCGACTGTGCGCCATGCTTAACTTAATGACATTGGAGCAATGCTTGTGACGGTGAGAAAATGTTGATGGTCTGCAGCTTATCTATTTAGTATTGAATTACATAATAACTTATTGCCATAATTTTGTTTTGATTAGGCTGATTTGTTATATTTGATTTAATGCTAATCCCTATAACCCCGAAGGGAAGAGGTTGTTTTTACCTCGTTTAACTTAACTACTTTGTTTTGTTGATGATGATTTTATGAAGTGTGGGACTTCTTTCTAAAGCAGATCACCACTCTTCTTTATATAGCCAATTGCCTAAAAAAGTATTGATCATTTGATAAAAATTGGTCAAGCTTAGCTATTCATTTAATTAGTCAGCTTCTACTAACCTTATATTTTATTGCTCAAGGAATGTTATGCCAGTAGCATCTAAAAAAAATATTGAGGATAAGACCAGATGGCTTGAGTCGAAGTTTTCGAAAACTGCCTTTTTTATATCAAATAATATCCGGGCGCTGTTTTTTCCGGTAAAGAAACTGAATATCTTATTTTCAGATGGTTATCCTAATGAGAAAAGTGTTAGACGTGGCTTTTATTTCCTGCATCATAACATTAAGTTTGATGCTTTTACGCCCGAAAATATTAAGGCGAGTGACCTGGTAATCCCGCTTGTTATTGAAGATGCCCGGTTATTGGCGCAATTGCGTGAATTGCTGAAGGATAAATTGTTACAAAGCTCGTCTGTAGAAACTGTAAATATCTGCGATAACAAATTTCTGTTTAATGAAACCCTGGTTGAAAAAGGCTTTGGCGATGCGATACCTAAAATTGGTAATAACCTGCCTTTTCCTTTCCTGCTGAAAAAGAGGGTCAGTTTGGGAGGAGATGACAGTCATGTAGTAACTGATGAGGTAACAAAAAAGAAGCTGGATCACCTGATAGATAGTGGGGACTATTTTTGCCAGGAAATAGTAGAAGGCGCAAAGGAATATGCGACTCATATTTTATTCAAAAATGACGAAATTGTCGCTACACTAACCGTTGAATATACTTTCTTTAACGACAGACCGATAAATGGCAAAGAGGGTTTTATTTGCAGCAATATTGTTAAATGCCCTCATCTTGATGCTTTTGCGGCTATTCTGAAAGCGATAGATTATGAAGGCATCTGTTGCTTTGATTATAAAGTAATGAATGGTAAGCCAAAAATATTCGAGATCAATCCGCGATTTGGCGGGAGCCTTGGAAATTATTTTTCCGCGCTTTTGCCACAGTTAATGCGGGCGTCTCGTAATTAAAAACATCTATTGTTTTGCGAGCCCCTTGATAAACCGGGCAAATTCGTCGCCGTCATAACTGGCTTTGCCCGCGTGGTTAAATACCACCAGTCCGCGTTTGTCTATTACCAGCGTGGTGGGTATAGTGCCCGAATAAAATGTGGACGGCAATGCATCCAGATTTCCGCCATAAACCGGCATCTGATACCCTTGGTTTTTCATAAAAGCTGATGAATTATTCAGCCGGTTATCTACATCGACTGTCAGAAAAACGATGTTGGAGTCCTTTTTTACTTTCTGATAAAATTCGTTTACTGTTGGCATTTCGGCAAGGCATGGCGGGCACCAGGTAGCCCAAAAGTTAATAAATACTACCTTGCCTTTTTGTTGTTGCAAATATATCGTTTTACCATCTGCCGATTGAACCACCATTGCCGGAGCAGGCATCAGCTTTTCGCCGGGTTTTATGACTGGTATTTTGGGATTATAAAAACCGAGCGACATCAAGCCCATTATCACCCAGGTGCGTGCCCTGATGCTGAATATCACCGCTATAATGAAAAGCACAAGAATTACAGTGATAACATCGGAGAAGCTGATCTTTTTGAGCCGCATAATTAGTAATTGAATTGCGCAATTTACGTCCATCTATCATATGTTCGGCATTTTGGATGGTGTTTTTGATAGGGGTAGTAAAAAAAGCGAGCATGGTATATTTAATGCATTATCTGATGGGGGGATTTTTCAGTAAATTCCAGACCGGCACGGCCGCAATTGCTCCGAATATGGTTGCAGACAAATAGATCCAAAGGTGCTCCGTATGGCCTGATATAACTGCCGGGCCTAACGACCGTGCCGGATTCATGGATGCGCCGCAAATTGGTCCGGCAAACATGGCTTCTAATGCCACTACCGAGCCTATGGCCAGGCCTGCAAACATGCCTTGCTCTTTGCTGCCTTTTGCCACATTGATGATGACCAGCATCAGGAAGAAAGTGAGAATGAACTCCAAAATAAATGATTGCGAATCATTTCCGGCCGGGATAGTGGCTCCTAAAAACTGATTGGCTGGGAAGAGGTATTTTAATGTACTGCTTGCCGATATAGCACCCAATAATTGGCTTATGATAAAGGGGAAGAGTTCTTTTACAGGGAACTTTTTAGCAGCCGCAAAAGCAATGCTAACTGCCGGATTAAGGTGTGCGCCCGAAATATCACCCAGAGCATAGATCATACTCATCACAATAAGGCCAAAGGTAATGGCGACGCCCATATGTGTGATGCTGCCATGTGTTTCCTGATCGATAATGATTGCGCCTGTACCTGCAAATACCAAAGCATACGTGCCCAGAAATTCGGCTAAATATTTCTTCATGCTGATAAGTGCTCTTTTACAAACTCTTTGCAGTATGCTTTGACCATATCCCGGACCCGCCTGAACTCGTCCAATATTTGATCTGGTGTTCCCTGCGCTTTGGCTGGGTCAGGGAAGTTATGGTGGAAACGTTGCATTTTACCCGGGAAATAAGGACAGTTTTCATGAGCGTTGTCGCAAACGGTGATGAGGTAATCAAATGGGATATTAAGATATTCATCCACGTTATTTGAGGTGTGATGGGATATGTCAATATGATCCTCGGCCATTACCTGTATGGCTTTAGGGTTTACGCCATGCGTTTCGATGCCGGCACTGTAAACTTTGGCGCTATCGCCGGCAAAATGTTGAAGATAACCTTCGGCTATCTGACTGCGGCAGCTGTTGCCGGTACATAATACTAAGATATTTTTCATTTATAATTTATTTGGCCATTACTGACCTGAAAAAAGAGCTGAGCAAAGGGTGGGGATTCTCAATATCTGACCGGAATTGAGGCAGGAAGAGGGTGATGATAAAGAAATCACTTTTTTTATATTCCATGATCTTTGCTTCCTTTTCATCATCATACCCGGAGATAAGCAAACCTGCCTTTGCAAAGACAGGCACCATGTGCGTACTTATGCCATAAGTGCAGTGTGATTCCTCTTGTACTACGGGTGAGTTTTTATACACCTTGGCGGTCAAACTTCCCCTTACAGGCTCAAATCTGATGGTATGCATCCCGGCGCAGCAATTGTTAAGTTGCTGCAGAAAGGTTTCACCCGTGGTTAATTCAACATCTTCGTAGGGGTGGTGTACCGTACCCAGGTTTAAAAGGAACTGCCCGAACTCCAAAACTGCATAACCAAACCCGCTGCAAGTTCCCAAAAAGGGGATATTATTTGTCCGCGCATACCGTATGCCGTTTATCACTCCTTCCTTGCTGAGATAGGGGCCAGAGCCGGCAACAATGCCCTGAAATCCTGATAAGATACTGTCAGGATTTTCACTAAGCGTTTCAGTGGGTATCCATTCAAAAGTGAAATCAAAATTAGTCTGGAACTCTTTGAAACAACTATCCATCCTGCAATGCGGCTCGTAATTTTCGTTCGGGTTTCCCAGTATTGCTACGCGATGGTTTGACATGGCCAGCTTTTTAAGGGTATATTAATTACAACAACCTGGTTCGCAGCAAGCTTTTGATGCCGATGGTTTTTCAGCATAAACAGTGACACTGAAAATGCCTGTGCTGCCGCTTTGAAACTTAAGAAATTCTTCTTCACTCAGGTGTTCCTTTAAAATGTCAGCCGGCAAAGTGATAATCTTTTCTTTCTGAATGCTAACGTTTTCAAAACCATTTTGGCGTATGAGTTCAAGGTAAACTTCCTTTTGAATAGCCCCCGCTACGCAGCCAGCGTACATTTCCGCGCTTTTTCTTAAACCATCGGGCAGCGTACCGATCAATACAACATCAGAAATGCTGAAATGGCCACCTGGTTTTAATACCCGGTAAATATCTTTGATAACTGCACTTTTATTGGGAACCAAATTTAACACGCAATTGCTAACTATAACATCGGCAATATTGGCACTTACCGGCATGTTCTCAATATCGCCAAAGCGGAACTCGACATTATTAAAGCCAAGCTTTTCTGCATTTTCCCGTGATTTATTGATCATCGCTTCAGTGAAATCGATCCCTATTACTTTCCCGCTTTCACCTGTTTCAGCCCGGGCGATAAAGCAATCATTGCCTGCACCAGAGCCCAGGTCAATCACTACATCGCCTCTTTTGATTTTTGCAAATTGCGTGGGCAAGCCACAGCCCAAGCCCAGGTCAGCATTGGCATTGTAACCTGCCAGTTGCGTATAATCATCACTCATGATGTTATACACCTCTGTTGAACAGCTACCTGAGCCGCAACAAGACGCCTGGTTAGTTGTTCTATCCTGCAAAGCGATCTCACTGTATTTTTGTCTAACCAGCTCCTTTAATTCTTGTTCGTTATTCATGATCTTAGGTTAATTGTAATATTGCGATTAATATTCATAAATTTTTTTAACAACATTTTCCGATATCGGTATATGACCCAAAAAGTTCATTCAGTTCTTTATGAAGTGAATACCATGTCCTCGGCTCAATGCAATAACATACATTCACTCCATCAATGGTGCCCTGTATCAAACCTGCACTCTTTAATTCTTTCAAGTGTTGTGAAATGGTAGCCTGGGCAAGCCCCAATTCGTCTACCAGGCTGCCACAGACACAGGTGTTCGTTTTTATCAAGTGCTGTAGGATGGCTATACGTGCCGGGTGGGCCATTGCTTTGATCATCATAGCCAGATGATTCTGCTCATCGGTAAATATTTCTGTTTTGGTAAGTCCCATATCTATCGCAATATTACGATTGATTATTGGAATTTGCAATATATTTTTTGCACAGTTGATGATAATATTGTTTTCTTAAAACGCAACAAAATGTAAATTTCGTAAGTATAAATTATGGTCTCCGGTAACACATTTTTTGTTTTGGATGGTTTATAAGAAAAAGACATTTTTTAAAATGATGTTGATAATGAGCGGCTTGATTATAAAATGACTTTTTGCTAAACCTTAGTCATTTCGGAAAATATTATAACACGGAACTTATTAAATTTCGTATTAATTAAAATATCGCTGCTGATTTGAAAGGCAAGATAATAAATACTATAAATGACCTGCTTGCATTCAGGAAGCGGACATCACTTATATTGCTATTGGTGATGAGCCTGGCTTCTGCTGGAATTATTGTGGTTAACATATATTCTGTAAGGATACTTTCCAGTGCCAGGGCCTACGTTAATGGCGAATCTGAATACTCGAAAGGGCAAAAGGACGCCTCGGCTTACCTGATCAATTATATTACATTTCACAATAAGTCCGACTACTTCGCATTTAAAAATGCTATCGGCATTCCCAAAGGCGACCATGTTGCACGGATTGGATTAATGACGCCTCCTGTCAACTATGCAACTGTAAAGACAGGACTATTGGCCGGCAAAAATCATCCTGAAGATATCGATAACATGATCTGGCTGTTTGAGACCTTCAAAAACGTCGACATGTTTAAAAAAGCTGTAGAGATTTGGACCGAAGGCGACGGGATGATCGATGAACTTGGCCAGATTGGTACGTCAGCTCATTCCGAAATCATGAAAGGCAGCATGTCTGACGATGAAAAGAGGGCGATGATAGCTGCCATCAATAAAAATTCGGCAGCGCTTACCATTAAAGAACAGGCATTTTCTGAAACGTTGGGCAATATAAGCAGGCAGATCAATACCTACGTTTTTGCGGCCAACGTATTTATCACGCTGATCATTGTCTTCTGTTCGTTGACTTCAGCAGCCATCATGATCCGGACACTGTCTAACTCGAAAAAGAAAATAATAGAGCAAAACGAAAAGCTGCAACTGATCAACGCCGGACTGGACAAGTTTGTATTTAATGTGACGCACGACCTGCGGTCGCCACTAGCTTCTATTATGGGACTGATCAACCTGATGGATGACGAAACTGATCTGGAACAAATGAAAGAGTATACACTGATGATAAAAGAAAGCCTGGAAAGACAGGACCGCTTTATTAATGAGATGCTGACTTTTATAAAGAGCAAACACACCGGCGTGAGCAAAACCGAGTGCAGCCTGAGTAATATTGTAGATAACGTGATAGCACAAAACAGTCATCACAATGGTGGTAAACGGGTGCACTTTTATAAAGAGCTTGAACTTACGCAGATCCGGAGCGATGCGCTTAAATTGCAGGTAATATTGAACAACCTGGTATCAAACTCGATAAAATACAGCGATGACAAAAAACCTGAGCAATGGGTGAAGGTGAAATCTTATCGTCATGATGCTGAGGTGGTGATAGAGGTTGAAGATAATGGCCTGGGTATCCGCCCGAAAGACCAGGACCGCATATTCGACAAATTCTACATGTCGGGCGATAACAAAAAGAGCTCCGGCATAGGGCTGTACCTGGTTAAAGATGCGGTAACGCAACTTGACGGTAAAATAGAAGTGCGGTCAGAACTTGGCGTAAGCAGTCAATTCAGGGTGATCATCCCGTTCTCCTGATGTTTTTCACACAATCAAGCAGTTTTAGAACTGGCTTTGGTGTCAGTGGTCTTGCTTATCAATCTCACTGCAATCACATTTTTTATTATCAGCAGCCCGGTTACTACGTATACATTATACAAAGTACTTACATCATCCGCTATGCTTACAATGTGCATGTTGTTCCAAATCAGCATAATCAAAATTTGCAGCGGCCAGATCAGGTAATCAGCAATGGTCGAAATGACTAACTGTTTGGCTGTGCTGCGGTGATATACATCGAGTAAAAAGCGGTTTGCCAGGTAGCAAAAAATAACGAATATCAGCAGCAGTAAATAAAGCTCTTTGGTGAAATTTGGCCCCGCTTCGTAACGTACTTTGGCAATTTTATAGATAAACCCGCGCAGCCAATAGTGTATAGTGGTATATATCAATAGCCAGTAAAATGCAGCAACACCTAATAGCTGTAATAAGTAATTCAATACAGTTGAAGCAACACTGTCGCGGTTAGTTTTCATCGTTTAGTAATTGGTTGTGTAATCTGGCCCCCAAGCTAAAAAATATTGGGCAAAAAATATAGTTGAATGGTTAAATAGTTGAGTGGTTGATTAAGTTGGATTAAGTTGCTTGGGTTGAATTAAGTTAGATTAAGTTGGATTAAGTTGCTTGGGTTGAATTAAGTTGATTGAGTTGATTAACTTAAATTATTCAACTTAATCAACCACTTAACTTAATCTAACTTAATCAACCCATTTTGAAATTTCCCAAACAAACATTACATTGCGTCAGATAGACACAACCAATTATTTATTCTCTGCTTATGAAGAAACAATTGAAAATTGCTTTGGGCGTAGCTATGCTTTTGGCATCAGTTATTTCCTATTCTTTCATTGTGAATAAAGCTA
>JAFAKI010000012.1 GCA_019235595.1 Mucilaginibacter sp.
CGAGCAAAATGGATCAGTTTTTAAAGAAATGCCTGCTGCAGGATAGTAACTTGACTTTTACGCATGATTTCCCGGTTATCGGCACTAAAACCATTACCATAACGGCAAAGCCATCCACTGATAAGGAAACCAAAGAAACCCTGATGGTAATTATTGTGGTAGAAGAGAACCATAAACATGCTGAACACTGACGGAAATAACGCAGGAGGGAAAAAGGATGTCCTTGAAAAACTCAGGCAAAAGGCAGAAGACTTGCTCCTTTCAAAAAATATTTTGGCGGGCAAATCGGACGTAATACAAGCCCACCAGCTTTTTCATGAGCTGCAAATACATCAGCTTGAACTGGAAATGCAGAATGATGAGCTGAACATTGTTGCAGAAGAACTGGAAATTCAAAAAAACAAATTTTTCAGTTTGTTCGAACTAGCCCCTGTTGGGTATTTAATACTGAATAACAAAACCATCATATCCGATATTAACTCAACCGGGAGCAGGCTGCTCGGCGTACGCAAGCCATTGCTATATAGTAAACCCCTGCCGAGTTTTGTACATGCTGACGACATCAATATATTTTATAGTTTTTTTAGAAGGATGCTTTCCTTAGACACCGAACAAAATTGTCAGCTCCGATTGTTCAGGTCGGGGCAGTCGGCGTTTTATGCCCAGCTAAACGGAATTTGTATTGGCGAAAATGCCCGTCAATCCTGTTATGTTACCATATCTGACATTACCGAAAAAAAAGAGGCGGAATTACAGCTGAAAAATGTCCAAAGGAGGCTCGAAGTAGCATTAAACGCTTCATTAACCGGCATATGGGAAATAGATATACAATCGGGACAGGTTTACCTGGATAATTTTTGCCATTTATTATTCGGACTAGTTTCTGACGATTTTGATGGAAAGTATGCTTCATTTCTTGCTTTTGTAGATGAGGCTGAACGCGAAAATGTAGATTCAACGCTACGGGTTGCTATAGTGCGCGAAACAGATTTTAACATCGAATTCTCTATTCATACCCGCGACAAAGTTCATAAGTATGTTAATGCCAGGGGGAAAATTGTTTACGGTGATGAAGACCGCCGCTTTACAGGCACTATAACCGACATTACAGAGAGAAAAAAGATGGAGCTGGAAACCAGGCAGCTCAAGGAAGATCAGCAGCAACAAATAACAGAGGCTGCACTGCAGGCCGAGGAAAACGCAAGGCGCAATATAAGCGAATCGCTGCATGACAGCATCGGGCAAACGCTTTACGCCATCAGACTTAACTTGCAGCATTTACACGGTAGCGAAGCGGAAGCTTACCTTAAACAGGCAGAGCAACTGCTGGATCAGTGCATACGAGATGTTCGTAACCTGTCGTTTGAACTGGCGCCTGCCATTTTAAAAGATTTTGGTTTGACTGCTACCTTGCAGGAAATGGCGAACCGCTTGTCAAACAAGGATTTGGCAATAAATGTACAAACAAATGGCATTGCCAGGCTTGAAATGAACCTGATGATTAATATTTACCGTATTGTGCAGGAACTGGTAAATAACAGCGTTAAACACAGCGGTGGTAACCTGGTAAATATCAGCCTGTTTAAAAAAGGTCATACGATTCACATAGAGGTAACGGATAATGGCAAAGGCTTTACCCCTGAAAAAAAGAAGCAAAAACCAAACGGATCCGGCCTGAGCAGTATTCGTAACCGCCTGACTTTATACCAGGGAATGATGGAGATTGAATCAGGCGCTGAAAAAGGGACGAGGGTAGTAATAAAAATGAAACAATCGGAGTGAATAAAGGGTTATGCTATAGTGAGCGTAAAGTCAGTCATCGTCGTTGGTGCATCTGCCGGCGGTTTTCAGGCTGTAGCAGACCTGATGGCTCGTGTTCCGCCCGACCTTGACACTGCTATATTCGTCGTTGTTCATATCTCCAGAAACTCTGTCGGCCATGCCCTGGTTAACTTTGTTCAACGTCGCACAACCTATATATGCAGCTTGGCCAAAGACAACCAGCCAATAGAGAAAGGCCACGTTTATATAGCTGCCCCCGACTTTCATTTATTAATAAAGCGTGATAAAATGCGTGTAATACGTGGACCGCATGAGAATCGCTGGCGACCTTCTATCGATGTGCTTTTTCGTTCGGCAGCAGCCGCATACGATTCCCATACGATCGGTATTATTCTTTCGGGCTTGCTGGACGACGGTACATCAGGCATGTCGGCAATAAAAAGATCGGGCGGCGTATGTATCGTACAGGAACCAAACGATGCCGAATTTGATGATATGCCCAATAATGTCTTGAATAACGTTGCCGTAAACAACAGTGTGCCCATTGCGGAAATGGGTTATGTGCTGGACGATGTTTTTTCCAAGCCTTTTCTGGATCTGAAAATATCGGAAGTGCCGGACGATGTAAAAATTGAGGCCGAGATTACGGAAAGAAGGATGACCGGAATGGAAGACCTGAGTAAGATCGGAGAAAGAAGTAATTACACTTGCCCCGACTGTGGCGGGAGCTTATGGGAAATTAAAAATGATGTTCCATCGCGTTTTCGCTGTTACACAGGCCATGTATACACCGAAAAAACGTTGATGGAAAAACAGGCCGAGGGGCTCGAAAACGCCTTATGGGTTTCCATACGGATGCTGGAAGAACGTAGAAACCTGCTGCTCAGGATGGCGAACCGTCGTAAGCTTTTCCCCAATGAAGAAGATTGGGTAGAAGATAAGTACAGCCAGGTCGAAGAATTAGATAAACATATCGAAAGGCTTAAAGGGCTTTTAGTTGGCATGGATCATTCGAGCCCGAAAACAGCAGGGTATGAGTAGTCCCCTATCCCCGCAAAATGTCATTTCGATGAGCAGCAGAGCCTTAGTTGGTGGGCGAAGAGAAATCTTCTGCACTTGCAAAGTCTGCGAGCCGCTTGTAAAAGATTTCTCCTCACCCCATTACTTTTTCCAAGCTGTTCGTCGAAATGACATCGATTTTTATTATTCGAATAATCTATAATTTTTTTCAAAAAAATTTGCGTAGCCAAATAACTACATTTATATTTGTAGCCAAATAGCTACATAATGAATTTAAGACGAGACGTATTCCAGGCCATAGCCGACCCAACCAGAAGGGCTATACTGCTGCTGGTTGCTTCACAATCGCTAACAGCCGGCGCTATTGCGGCAAACTTTGACACCGCGCGCCCGACAGTTTCCAAACATCTGCAAATACTCACCGAATGCGAGTTGCTTCAGCAGCAGCAAAGCGGCAGGGAGATACATTACCATATCAATGCAAAAAAAATGAAAGAAGTAGCCGACTTTATCGAGCCATTCCGCCAGATGTGGGATGACCGTTTCAACAAATTAGAGAGTGTAATGAAAAATTATAAAAACCAAAACAAACACTAATATTCACTAATTAAGACGAATGGCACGAATTGATTCTCAACTCCATTCGTGCCATTCGAAAAAATTCGTGCCATTCGTGTTTATTAAAAAATTAAGAAATCATGGAACTAAAAACAAAAGTTAATGCTGAAGAAGGCAAGCACGACCTGGTCATTACCAGGGAATTTGATCTGCCGCTGGAACTGCTTTTCAAAGCGTTCACCGAGCCTGAATTGATCGAGCAATGGATGGGCACCAAGGTGATTAAGTTTGAAGGAAAAAAGTTTGGCGGCTGGCAATTTGAAACCAGCGACCCTAAAGGGAATGTGGTATTTAAGGCCGATGGTGTGATCCATGAGTTCAGCCCCAACAAGAGGATCGCACGTACATTCGAAATGGCTGGTGTGCCTTTTGGCGTTCAGCTCGAAGTGAGTGAATTTGAAGCCATTACAAGCGAAACCAGCAGACTCAATATGCATGTCATATTCGAATCTGTTGCCCAAAGGGACGAGCAGTTGAAACTGCCGTTTAAACAAGGCATCAACTGGGCACATAACCGGTTAGAAGAGATAATGAGTAAATTTAAACAAGCAACCACTTAAACGACCACTTAAATCGACACATTATGACACAGAGGAGCAAAACCATTTGGTATTGGATAATTACAGGAATATTATCCTTGTGCCTTTTTTCAGGTGGGTTATTTCAGGCATTGCAATTACAAGGGGTAATACAGGGCTTTAAACCGCTGGGGTATCCTGTTTACTTTATTTCTCTCATCGGTATTTGGAAGATGCTAGGTATTATTGCCATTCTGATCCCCAAATTTAAACTACTCAAGGAATGGGCCTACGCTGGTTTATTTTTTACCATGACCGGGGCGGGGATCTCGCATATTGCAAGTAATGATATCCATCCTCAAATAGTTGCCCCCATTGTATTCTCTATTTTTACAGTGTTATCATGGTATTTGAGACCTGCTGACAGAAAGATATCTATAGCTTAATAAATGCAAAATATGAGCACTAAAAAAAGTTTATCTCCTCAAGAATCTTCGGAATTACTTGAGGTATTAAAGACCCGTTTCGGAAAAAATTTGGATCGCCATAAAGGCATTGAATGGGCCAAAGTGCAATCAAAGCTTGAAGCTGCCCCGGAGAAATTGTGGTCGATTAGTGAGATGGAAAGAACGGGCGGCGAACCGGATGTTGTTGGGTTCGACAAAGCAACGGGCGAATACCTGTTTTATGATTGCTCGGCAGAAAGTCCGAAGGGACGCCGGAATGTTTGTTACGACCGCGAGGCACTCAATTCAAGAAAAGAATTTAAACCTGGCAATAGCGCTATAGATATGGCCACGGAAATGGGCATCGAAATTCTGACAGAGGATCAATACAAGGAACTGCAGCAATTAGGCAACTTCGATCTGAAAACATCGAGCTGGATAAAAACACCTGATAAGATCAGAAAGCTGGGCGGGGGACTCTTTTGCGATAGGCGATTTGATACGGTTTTTGTTTACCATAACGGGGCCGAATCTTATTATGCTGCCAGGGGTTTCCGTGGTTCTTTACGGGTTTGATAGCGGTTCCACTATCAGGTAAATAATTATAATTTTACGCCTGTTAACACCTAAAAACATGAACCCTAAAGTTGATTGGTTTTTTGATAAAGACACCGAGTGGAAGGAAGCGTATGCAAAGCTGCGGATCATCTGCCTGGATTGTTTATTAACCGAGGAATTAAAATGGGGCCAGCCTTGTTATACACTTAACAATGCCAACATTGTACTGATACATGGCTTTAAGGAATACTGTGCGCTTTTGGTTTTCAAAGGCGCCCTGTTAAGTGATCCTGAGGGCATCCTGATCCAGCAAACGGAGAATGTGCAGTCGGCCCGGCAGATACGGTTCACCTCCGCTCGACAAATAGTGGAGATGGAACCTATCCTGAAAGCCTATATCTATGAAGCTATTGAAGTGGAAAAAGCCGGTTTGAAAGTGGTGCTGAAAAAGACTTCAGACTTTGCCGTTCCGGAAGAATTTCAAAACAAACTGGATGGCAGCGCCACCCTCAGAACTGCATTTGAAGCCTTAACCCCTGGACGACAAAGAAATTGTCTATTTCATTTCTCCAAGCCCAAGCTGTCCAAAACCCGCGAGGAAAGGGTTGAGAAAGCTATACCGTTGATATTGAGCGGGAAGGGGTTGGATGATTAACTGGTGCAGAAACGAGTTAATTATTGGTCTTGTACACCGTATCAATTTTGACTCCTGATTGTTTACTGATAAATTGAACATGTTTGGCTACATTAGGGTCTCGCAGTCCGTTTGAGGTATCCCAATCCATACCGTCCTTAAATGTTATGTCGGCCCTCGCCGCCTTTTCAGTCGTTCCGGGTGTGAAACTGATGCTTTTTATTTGGTCATATGAGTACACCTGCGCTTTTGTGCTTAAAAACCAGTGTGCTACAATTTTATCGCGATAGGCGTAAATACCGTAGTTCCAAAGAAAGTAAAATAAGGTAATGCCCAGCATGGTTAAACCACCGAACAATGGAACAAGCGCTCCAACTGCATTATATTTACTTTTGCGATTGGCGTAATCAAAATACCCGCTAAAATCATCTCGTAAATAAAGTCTGCCCCCTAAAAAAAGAATAATAAATGGGCTTAACCCAAATATTGGTATCCAGGCGATCATAACCCAATCAAACAGATCAGGCAGGATTAAGAATTGGGCCGCTGTATCTTGCGATTGGCTAAAATTCCGGAAATAAGCCAACGGCCCGCAAATAATTAGCATAGCGATAGCAATATATAGCAACATTAACCAACCGGATATTTTGTCCCACCTTTTATATTTTTCGAAGGCTTCGTGACCCGGTTGCCAATAAGTATCTACCGGACGATATGGAAATAATTTGCGAAGGCCAATCATTGCCAATATGATAAGGGATGCAGGAACAATAATCATATATTTCAAAAATATAAATTATCTATCGACAACCAATCACATGCGAGCGACACGCGTTAACAACTACGGTATAATTATATT
>JAFAKI010000022.1 GCA_019235595.1 Mucilaginibacter sp.
ACGACAGAGCGAAGCACACCATCTTCCCACCGAGTAAGTTTGGTTTGGTGCAGATTACCCGTCAGCGTGTGCGCCCTGAGATGAACATAGTAACCAGCGAAGTATGCCCTACCTGCCACGGAACAGGAACAATCAGGCCTACGATCCTTTTGCTGGATGATATCGAGAACAACTTCAACTATATCCTGGTTGAACAGAACGAAAAAAGCATTACCCTGGTTGTACACCCATACATTGAGGCTTACATCAAAAAAGGGTTCATAAACCGTCAATGGAAATGGTATTTCAAGTACGGCCAGTGGATAAAAGTGAAAGCCAATCCGGCCTACCAGATTACCGAGTTCCACTTCTTCTCATCTAAAGACGAAGAAATTAAGCTGTAGATTTGCAGATATGCAGATTTGCAAATGTGCAGATGTCTTTAATCGGGCATCTGCATTTTTGTTTTGTGCTAATGCTTGTGTGAGTTAGTCGTTGAAGGCATCGAAAAGCTTCGGGTCAACGATTTTAATGTTTTACTTTCTTGTTTTAATGAGTCTATACTTTTCTGCATTCGATCCATTTTTGCACTATCGGCATTAGTGTCAATGAAAGTAAAAATTGTCATTACTGCAGTTACTACTGCGAGTCCAATTGTACCGCGTGAGAACCATTTTTGACTTTTAAAATTTCTTTCTGATGCTCCGTTTAAACTAAAATAAGATTGCTGTAAATAATAGCTATCCAAATAGTCCAATCCATTGGACGTTAGATAGACGCTTACATCAACATCATCAAACCATTTAACAAAATTATTAGCTGGATTTTGTATTACTTCAAAATAATTAGATAAGTCAAATCCTTCATCAGACCGAATAAAATTTCTTTTTAATAAATCCTCAATGAATAGTATTGCAGGTCTCATACCTTTATGAGGATTGATATTCATGTTAGCTGGTTTTTTAAAATGTTTCACCATAAATGGCGAAATATCCATAGTCATCCCAATTCCCGCATCCCTAAGCTTTTCTAATAAATCAATGTGTAATTGCTTCTTCATGGTTTAAGTAAAAACTTTTTATTTTGATAAAACGTCTTCTAAAAATAGCAAAGTTATGCTAAATTAATTAGCAACTATTATATAATTTTACATTATAATCTGCACATTTGCACATCCGCACATCAAAAAAGATCTGCACATCAAAAACAATGGCTAAATCAAAAGTTGCATATTTCTGCCAGAGCTGTGGCTTTGAATCACCTAAATGGCTGGGTAAATGTCCGTCGTGCCAACAATGGAACACTTTTGTTGAGGAGGTGATAGAAAAGGTAAATGTTGCCGTTCCTACCTGGAAAAGTAATTCCACTACAACACAACGCTCCAATAAACCGGTGCAGGTCTCAGAGATTACTTTTGATGAAGAGCAGCGCATGCTCACTCCCGACAAGGAATTTAACCGTGTTTTGGGTGGTGGTATCGTAGCAGGCTCGCTGGTATTGATCGGTGGCGAGCCTGGCATAGGTAAATCTACCTTGATGCTGCAATTGGCTTTAAATATGCCTAACCTGAAAGTACTGTATGTATCGGGCGAGGAAAGCGAACGACAGATCAAGATGAGAGCGGAGAGGTTGACGGAAGTCGGAAGTCGGAGGTCGGAGGTCGGAAGTCAGAAGTCAGAAGGAGGATGTTTTGTGCTTACGGAGACATCCACTCAGAACATTTTCAAACAAATCGAACAATTGGAGCCCGATCTGGTGGTGATCGATTCGATACAGACGCTTTATTCGTCGCATATTGAATCGACACCGGGCAGTGTCTCGCAGGTTAGGGAATGTACTGCGGAATTGCTGCGGTTTGCCAAGGAATCATCTACTCCGGTATTCCTGATTGGTCATATCACGAAAGATGGCATGATTGCAGGCCCGAAGATACTGGAGCATATGGTTGATACCGTTTTGCAGTTTGAAGGCGACAGGCATCATGTGTACCGCATTTTAAGGGCAGTTAAGAACCGTTTTGGTTCAGCATCGGAATTGGGCATTTATGAAATGATGGGAGAGGGGCTTAGAGAGGTATCAAATCCTTCTGAAATTTTACTTTCACAGCGGGATGAACCATTGAATGGTGTTACTATTTCAGCCACCTTGGAAGGTATGCGTCCTATGCTGATAGAAACACAGGCTTTGGTGAGTACTTCGGCTTATGGAACGCCTCAGCGTACTGCTACGGGTTTCGACACCCGAAGGATGAACATGTTGTTGGCAGTGCTCGAAAAGCGTTGTGGTTTTAGATTAGGGGCGAAGGACGTATTTCTGAATATTACAGGCGGTATTAGGGTAGAGGACCCGGCAATAGATCTTGGCCTGGCTGCGGCTATCATTTCTTCGCATGAGGATATGCCGATTCCGTTTAAAACTTGTTTTGCCGGAGAATTAGGTTTATCCGGCGAGGTGCGGGCTGTGAACCGTATTGAACAACGGATAGCCGAGGCGCAGAAACTTGGCTTTGAGCAAATATTTATCTCTAAATATAACCTGGCATCCAGCGGAAAGGACAAAAAACATATCGATCTGTCCCGCTATAAGATTGAAATAAAAACTGTGGGCAGTATCGAAGAAGTATTCAGTATGCTCTTTGGTTAGAAATAAGAAAAGCCCTACGAAATGCTATTCGCAGGGCTTTTCTTACATAACCATATGATGTTTTATATCAGTTAGAGCTAACAACCACCACTTTTCTTATTCTGTTATTATTAAAGTCGGCTACAAAAATATTACCTGATGGATTGACGCAAATGCCTTGTGGTGCGTTAAATTGTGCAGATGTACCTGAACCATCAGCAAAACCGGCAACATTTGCTGCACCGGCAAGGTCATAAAGAACCTTTGCAGCGGTTAACTCTACTACCCTGCCCGTTTCGTCTGTAATAAAGAAATTACTCTGCGCATCCATCGTTAATGCTACTGGTGTACCCAGTAGCGTTGTTTGCCCTGGACCGCCAGCTATAGTGGTAACTACGCCAGCGGATGTGATCTGCCTGATTGCACTATTTCCTCCATCGGCTACAAAAATATTGCCTTGTGCATCTACAACTAAGCCACTTGGTGCCCTGAACGATGCATATGTCCCAGTAGTTGTGTTTACCGTGCCATTAACATATCCCGGAGTTTTTGTGCCTGCTACTGTACTGACAACTCCTGCAGAGGTGATTTTGCGTATCATATTGTTATCGCGGTCGGCCACAAAAATGTTTCCGTTTTTGTCAAGGGCGACAGCGGCGGGGCCTTTAAATTCGGCGGCGGTAAGAGCAGCGCCATTTACATAGCCCGCTGTTCCGTTACCTGCTACAGTTTTTACAACCCCTGCTGTAGTGATCTCGCGGATGGCATTATTGCCAAAATCGGCGACAAAAATATTGCCCTGAGCATCAACAGCCAAGCCCTGCGGGCCGTAGAATTCGGCATTTGCAGCATCTGTGTCATAATAGCCTGCTGTTCCATTACCGGCAACCGTAGTAACTGTACCGTCAGGTGCTATTTTGCGAATCCGGTTATTAAATGAATCTGACACGTAAATATTTCCGTTTGCGTCTGTTGCAATGCCTGTTGGATTGCTAAACAAAGCGGCTGTTCCCATTCCATCACTATAACCACCTGTTGCACTACCTGCAAATGTGGTAACGGCACCTGAAACTCCAGATAGAGTTGCGCTTGTTGTAAATTTAACTACGCTGCCATAACCCGTTCCGTCTGCGCTAGTGGCGTAAGCCCTTACATAATAGGTTGTACTTGGAGTAAGGCCGGTTAAATTAGTCACAAACGAATATGATGTATAAATAAGTGGTGAAGTTACCTTGGTATCGCTTATAGTAGGGGTTTGATTCGTGGTGCTGTAGCAAACGCCGTTTTCAGTAAGCGCCGAGGAACCTATAGAGCTTATAGTGCCACCACTTTGTGCAGTAGTGGAGGTTACATCTAGTATTACATCATTTGTAGTAAGCGATGGAGCACTGGTTACGGTAGTTGTCTTTTTGCAACCTGTATTTAAAATAGTAACTGATATAAATAAAATGACAGCAAGTAGGGGTGTTTTCATTTAATAATTTTTGTTTTTAACGCACCGAAACCATCTTCACACTGCATCAGGTTCCAATTCCATATTTTCTGCAAACTTAGTTTAAATCAGCCTAATGTCTAACAGATTTCAATAGTAATTCAAAAAAGTTACTTTCTAAACCGTTTTAACATATATTAACAAACCAACGTTTCTATAAAACCTTTACAAACAGCAAGCTGTTAACACTATAATTGCCATTACGATGAGAATAGCCTTTTTATTACTTCCATTGTCATTATTTTCCTGCTTACTGTTTGCACAGGAACGAAAAATATTGCACGGAGAAGTATTCGGTACTAAACCAGGCGCTGTTATAGTAAATGCAGATGACCTGAGAGAATATATGGGTATCAGGCCACGCATGCGGACAATCATTAAGGGCAAGGTAATAAATGTGATAAAAGAGAAGGGCGGATGGTTTACCCTGGACGCAGGTAAAGGCCAGGTAATAGCAGCGCATTTCGCAAATTATAATGTAAGTATTCCTGCAGGTTTAAAAGGCCGAACTGTTATTGTTGAAGGTATTGCGCAAAAGCAATCGGCAATGGATAACCAGCAGCATCTTGCAGGGAAAAAGCAACCGGGAGATAAAACCACGAATCAGCTTAGTTTTGAAGTGGCCGGAATAATGGTAGACTAATAGAAAGAAGTAACTGCTATCAGAATACTGACTTGTTGCTTAAAACAACTGGCTCAAGACCGAGCTCGCTCATAAACAAATCCTTTACTTTTTGTTCTATTTCAGATTTTTTTACTGTATGGTAATTTCCCGACGGCTTCGGATAAAGTTCGCGTGAAATTTTACTTGCCAAATCACCAACTGTTTTCAGGTGTATTTCTTTCCCAAAATTCCCCACAAATTTCAGGCTGATAACAGAGCTCAATACGCCGGCCACCCCAATGGTAATGTTATAGAAGCATCCGATTACCGAACATACAAAGGTAAAAACAAATAAAGCAATCATCCATTGTTTGGGTTGTAGCAGGTTGATCTGGAAGCCTAATTCATGCTCGATCTGAGATAATACCTGCACGCGGTTTTCTTCATTCAAAATTGAAGAAAGCCTGGTTTGGGGCCTTATTGAGCTTTTGTCTATGCCAGTAACACCTACGATAGCTCTGCGTACTTTATAAAAAGCCTGTTGTGCATTACAAGTGTTGGAATGGTCTATTGTACTTATAACCAGGTCGCAGAGGTTGCCAAATGTGTCAACATCTTTTAAGTCCTCATTGTCCAGTTTGATGTTAAACGACTTTTGAATCTTCCCTAAAATGTAGCGCATAGCGTCGGGATCGACGCTATGCAGCAGGTAACTCTCTTCTCTCATCTGCATAGCGCATATAATAATGCACTTTCTATGCCAATTCTGAGTTTACTTGCTCAGGTACATCGATTTTTCCTTATAAAGGGTCCTGAAGTAAGGATCCTGCAAGTTAGGTATGAAGCGTATAGCCTCACCTGTTGATTTCATCTCGGGACCGAGCTCTTTGTTTACCTCAGGGAATTTATCAAATGAGAATACAGGCTCTTTTATTGCATAACCCCACAGCTTGCGTTCGATAGTAAAATCTTTCAATTTGCTTATGCCCAGCATCACCTTGGCCGCAATATTGATATACGGCACATCATAAGCTTTTGCTATAAAAGGCACTGTTCGCGATGCACGCGGGTTAGCTTCGATCACATAAACCTTATCATTCTTTATTGCGAACTGTATATTCAGTAAGCCACGAACGTTTAGCGCTTTTGCGATCTTTTCAGTATATTCTTCCATCTGGCTGATCGCATTGTCTGACAGATCGAACGGTGGTAATACTGCGGATGAGTCCCCGGAGTGGATACCTGCCGGCTCGATATGTTCCATCATACCGATGATATGTACCTCATCGCCATCGCAGATCGAGTCTGATTCAGCTTCGGAAGCGCGGTCAAGGAAGTGGTCGATTAATACACGATTGCCCGGTAAATTACGGAGCAAGCTAACTACCGCTTTCTCCAGGTCCTCATCGTTGATCACGATGCTCATACCTTGTCCGCCCAATACATAGCTCGGACGAACCAATACCGGATAACCAACCTTGTGTGCAACCTCAATAGCTTCTTCCGCGCTTTCTGCAACACCATACAGTGGATATGGAATTTCCAGGTCTTTCAACAAGTCTGAGAAACGTCCACGGTCCTCAGCGATGTCCATATCGTCAAAAGAAGTACCGATGATCGTTATGCCATGTTCATCCAGCTTTTCAGCCATTTTCAGAGCAGTTTGTCCACCCAATTGGACAATAACGCCTTCAGGTCTTTCCAAGTCGATAATCTCGCGTACGTGCTCCCAGAAAACAGGCTCGAAGTACAGCTTATCAGCCATGTTAAAATCTGTGGATACTGTTTCAGGGTTGCAATTGATCATGATCGCTTCGTAACCTGCTTCTTTTGCTGCCAGCAAACCATGCACGCAGCTATAGTCGAATTCAATACCTTGACCGATACGGTTAGGTCCTGAGCCTAAAACGATGATTTTTTTCTTATCGGATACTTTCGATTCGTTCTCGCCCTCGTAAGTGGAATAGTAATAAGGCGTTTTTGCGGGGAATTCCGCAGCGCAGGTATCTACCATCTTATAAACGCGACGGATGCCCAGGCGCTGACGGCGCTGATAAACATCTTCTTCGCTTACATTACCTAATATATGCGCGATCTGCACGTCAGAGAAGCCTTTCTGTTTCAGCGTGAAGAAGAACTCCTCAGGTACGTTGTTTAATGAGTAACGACGCAATTCAGTTTCCAGGTTCACTATTTCCTGGATCTGGTTCAGGAACCAGCGGTCTATCTTGGTCGCTTTTCTTACTGATTCTATTGGTACACCAAGGCTTAATGCATCATAAATGTGGAATAGCCTGTCCCAGCTTGGGTTTTCAAGGCTGCCCATAATTTCATCCAGGTTACGGCTTTGACGGCCATCAGCACCCAAACCGGCACGTCCAATTTCTAAACTCTGACAGGCTTTCTGCAGCGCTTCAATAAAGCTGCGGCCAATGCCCATTACCTCACCTACTGATTTCATTTGCAGGCCGAGGTATTTATTAGCGCCTTTAAACTTGTCAAAGTTCCAGCGCGGTATTTTAACGATCACGTAATCCAGCGTCGGTTCAAAATATGCCGAAGTGGTTTTGGTGATCTGATTTTCTATCTCATCCAGGTTGTATCCGATGGCTAGCTTAGCTGCAATTTTCGCAATAGGATAACCTGTTGCTTTTGAGGCCAACGCTGACGAGCGCGATACACGAGGGTTGATTTCTATAGCGATGATTTGCTCATCCGCAGGGTTTACCGCAAACTGCACATTACAACCGCCGGCAAAGTTGCCGATGGCGCGCATCATTTTGATAGCCTGGTTACGCATCTCCTGGTAGCACCGGTCGCTTAGCGTCATCATTGGCGCCACAGTGATCGAGTCGCCGGTATGGATACCCATCGGATCAAAATTCTCTATCGAGCAGATAATAATTACGTTATCCCTGCTATCGCGCAGTAATTCCAGTTCATATTCTTTCCAGCCTAGTACAGCCTGTTCAACCAAAACCTCATGCGTCGGTGAAGCCTGCAAACCGCGGCTTAATGCCTGGTCAAAATCTTCTTTCTTATGTACAAAAGCGGCGCCTTTACCACCTAATGTATAGCTTGGGCGGATAACCAACGGGAAACCGATATCTTGAGCGGCCTCTTTTCCTTCAAGGAAAGAGTTGGCGATCTTCGATTTTGCCACGCCTACGCCTATATCTACCATCAATTGGCGGAAAGCCTCGCGGTTCTCGGTTTTTTCAATGGCTGCTGTATCCACACCAATAACACGCACATTGTATTTTTCCCAAATTCCGCGTTCTTCGGCATCCTTACACAGGTTCAAGGCGGTTTGGCCACCCATAGTAGGCAATACTGCGTCGATATTCTGCTCCTGAAGTATTTTCTCTATACTATCGCAATCCAGCGGCCAGAGGTATACATGATCAGCAATTACTTTATCTGTCATGATAGTAGCCGGATTGCTGTTGATAATCGAAACAGTGATCCCTTCTTCTTTTAAAGACAGGGCAGCTTGCGAACCAGAGTAATCGAATTCACACGCCTGGCCGATAATAATGGGGCCTGAACCAATAATTAAAACGGATTTGATGGAGGTATCTATGGGCATAGTCTTTTTTGAATATTAAATGTTGAGTCCTGATCTTAAGTCGGTCTGTTTGACCATCGACTTTGGACTTTAAAACTATGCACTGAAAGTGGAAAACCCGGCTTCAGTGTCGGGATGCAAAGATAGAGTTTGTAAAGGATTTTTTTTCGATTATTTTAAAATAGTAATTAATCCTTGTGGATAGCTTTAAAAAGCAATATATCGATGGGTTTCAGCTTGTTTTTCATACTAGATATTTGGTAAATTCAGACAGGTAAGAACTTTAATATGGCGGTCTGATAATTCGTACAAATAGTGATACCGAGGATAAATTTTAGTAAATTGCTTTAATGATCAACCCCGTCATGTCTTCCACCAAAAAACATCGGATAATTTTAATAACGCTATGCGTTCTGGTTAGCGGCTGTGCCATGTTTCAGTCCCTTGTTAAATCATCATTTCCGTACACTGCCACGTTAGTAGTCCCTGCATCCTCAAAACCAGGGACTGAGTATTCGGCTATTAGTATGGCTACCAGTTTCGATCAGAATTTCAAAAAAAATAATGGTGACCGCATTACGTTGGTACGTATTATTTCGGCCAAATTGATGTCGATAGACCCCGCCGGCTATAATATCGGGAATCTGTCTTCAGTAAGTATCTACCTCTCAAAAGAGGATAGCCAGAACGAGATCATGGTTGCGTCACGAAGCGATATCGGGGCTATTGTGGGTAACAGCGTGGTGCTGGATATAGATAACTCAAACATGCTGGATGAGCTGGTCCGTGAGCCGCAGATACGTGTACGCATGGCTTATAAAGTTCGTAATGCGATGAGCACTGATGCCAGCGTACAAGTGGTGCTGGGCCTGGCAGCTTATCCGGCACCAAAATAGATCATTTCAAAGCGAAAGTTACCGGCAATTGATATTTAACATTAACAGGAATCCCGTAATACATGCCGGGCTTCCATCCGCGGGACCGGCTTAGTACGCGTACAGCCTCGGTATCAAGTTCCTTATCGGCGGATCTGACTACTTTGATATCCTTCAATGATCCGTCTTTCTTGACAACAAATAGTAACATTACCGTGCCTTCTATATCATTTTTCCGGGCATTCTCTGGATATATAATATTATTGCCCAGATATTTATATAAAGCAGAAATTCCCCCCTTATACTGCGGCTCGATCATGCGGACATCATACGTATGTTTGACGCCTGCCGAATCAGTTGACGTGCCGGATATTAATTTACCAGCATTATATTGTTCAGTGAACTGTATTTTTAAACCCTTATCCTGCCCCGTCCAAGTGCTATCTCTATTACCGGCTTTTACAGTTCCCTCTTCTTCAATAGTTTTAAAAGAGTCATCATATCCTACAAAATGGCCATTGCCATTTTGCACTAGGACCTTCCCTGTTGAATCCCGGCAATCTTTGATCAGGTAAGTAAAGTTTAGATCGCCTTGAATGGATTCACCGACTGGTGCACTTTCTTGAAATTCCTTTGAATGGTAAATTTTCCCGTTAGGATAAAAAAAATAGCAAAGGCCAATCGGCTTGCCATCTTTATAATTCTCAACTGATTTCTTTATCCCGCTTGGATAATAGCTAATGCACTGGCCTTCCGAACTTATGTAATTTATTTTTGATGATTTGCCGAGGAATTTCTGTTTGCCATTTTTATAAATCTCGCTGGCATTGAAGAGTGTTGAACCTGAATCGGGCTCGCTTATTATTCTTATATACTCGGCACTGTCACGGGAACTGGTGTAGCTCCCATCCTTTTTTATAAAGGATACAGCCAGTATTTTAGATGTTTGATTTTGCTGAGCAAAAGCCACAGCTAAATAGCAAATAAAAACAATTGTGAAGGTAAGGAGGCGCATAAAATAGGGTCAATTAAGACGCTAATTTACTTAATCAGTTTATTATCTGCATCAGGAAATACCAATAATGGCTTGTAATTACGCGCCTCATCCATTTCCATATATGCGTATGACATGATGATCACGATATCACCCACCTGTGCCAGTCGTGCAGTAGCGCCATTAAGACAAATGGTTCCCGACCCGCGCTCGCCTCTTATTACATAGGTCTCAAAACGGGCGCCATTATTATTATTAACGATCTGTACCTTCTCATTGGCTATAATATTAGCCGCATCCATCAAATCCTCGTCAATCGTTATACTGCCCACATAGTTCAGTTCGGCCTGAGTTACCTTACAACGGTGTAGCTTGGATTTTAATACCTCTATAATCATGGAGCAAAGTTAGTGTTTTAGTTAATTAGAGATTGGTGATTAGAGATTAGTTGCATTGCGATGACGCCTTTTTACAGCAATCCACCTAATCTCCAATCTTTAATTTACTAATCTCTAATAATCATATTATCTATCAACCTGGTGCTGCCTACCCTAGCCGCAACTAAAGCAACAATTTGTTTGGT
>JAFAKI010000065.1 GCA_019235595.1 Mucilaginibacter sp.
ACTGTGTGATGGCTGGGGTGGGTTCTACGCCATGCTGAAGAAACACACCCCTACCCCTCTCAAGAGGGGAATCGCACTGCCGTATGCATTTACTGTAAATATAGACTCAACTTTACAACATTCAAACTTTTCAACTTTAAAACTAGATTATCCTTTCTTGTAGGGATAATAAACAAAGTTTGCCCCTTCCGGTACCACGACAAACAGGCACATAAAATCGTGCGGATTTTTATATGATTTTGTAAAGCGCTCCTGTAATTCTTTTTTGATGACCCTTTTTTCCACAAATTCCTCGAGAGTGGAGGCATTAATGCTCCAGTCCATATTCAGGTCGTCGCGGTCGAGGATGAGTTCGCCTAGTTTCACGAGGTGCTGATAGGCGATGAAGATTGGATAGCTTGACAACCCTTCCACCATGATCTCTATCGCCACCTCATGTATCGACTCGCTGTAAACCTTCAGGTCTCTCTCCAGGCTTAGCAGCGGACTTTCCTTTTTCTTTTCCTCGTTGCTATTTTCGTTAAGCAGTTCTTCCGGATCCATAATTTAAAAGCTCTAAACTCTAAATTCTAAAATTCAATCAACTAATCTCTGATTAACTAATCTCTAATCTTTAGCAGCACCACATTCTCCACGTGCTGAGTATGCGGGAACATATCCACCGGTTGTATTTTTTCTATGTCGTATTTTTCTTTTAAAACGAGCAGATCCCTGGCTTGTGTGGCTGGGTTGCAGCTTACATAGACGATTTTTTTGGCTTCAATTTCCATTAAACGGGCTACCACATCTGGGTGCATACCTGCGCGTGGCGGATCGGTGATGATCACGTCGGGTTTGCCATGCCCGGCCACGAAATCTGCACTCAATACATCTTTCATATCGCCTGCGTAGAATTTTGTATTGGTGATATTGTTGATCGCTGAATTGATCTTCGCGTCCTCAATCGCTGAGGGCACATACTCCACCCCGACCACTTCCTTTACCTTGCCGGCCACAAAGTTGGCAATGGTGCCGGCCCCGGTGTACAGATCGTAAACCAGTTCGTCGCCTTTAAAACCAGCAAACTCACGAGTTATCCGGTATAATTTATAAGCCTGAACGGAATTGGTTTGATAAAAAGATTTTGGCCCTATTTGGAAACGGATGCCTTCCATTTCCTCATAAATATATTCTGGTCCGCGTTTTATAAGTACTTCCTGATCGAAGATCGTGTCATTCTTTTTTTGGTTGACGATGTACAGCAGCGATGTGATCTGCGGGAATTCAGCATCAATGAATTTCATCAGTGAATCGATCTCTTCCTCGCTCGCATAAGCAAAAACCACGATTACCATCAGTTCACCTGTTGATGAAGTACGGATGATCAGATTACGCAGAGCGCCAGCATGGTTCTTCAGGTCATAAAAGCTGATACCCTGTTTTTTGGCAAATTCACGAATCTTGTTGCGAATATCATTAGATGGATCAGCTTGCAGATAACAGTGATGCACATCCAATATCTTATCAAATCTGCCTGGGATATGAAAACCCAGAGCGTTCATATCTGCGGGCTCATCAGTTCGGTTCTCACCATCATTCAACCAGCGTTTATTGGAAAAGGTAAACTCCAGTTTATTGCGATAGTATTTATCCTCCGGCGATCCTACTATTGGCAGCATACCATTAATGTCAATCTTTGCCAGGTGACTTAGCGCGCTTGCCACTGTTTTTTGTTTGAACTGCAATTGTGCATCGTAGGTCATGTGCTGCCATTTGCAACCGCCGCAGGTACCAAAGTGCTCACAAAACGCTTCGGTGCGGTAACCGGATGCTTGTTTAAGCCGAACAATTTTTCCCTCGCCAAAATTTTTCTTTTTGCGGTATACCTGCACATCGGCCACATCGCCGGGGACAGCCCTGTCTACAAAAAGCACAAAATCATTCGTTTTCCCTACACCCTTGCCTTCCTCAGCAATATCGATAATGGAAACATCCTCAAAAACAAGATTATTCGCGGTTTTATTCATCAGGCTGCAAAGGT
>JAFAKI010000099.1 GCA_019235595.1 Mucilaginibacter sp.
CCATTAGCGGGTTTTCGTTTTACATCACTCAAAGAACAAAAGAATCATGGCGCGTAACGGCTGTAAAAGCCTATTGTACCGCCTTACCTAAAGTAAGTGATAAAGAAAACCAGGCTTTTATCATCAGTCAGCTGCAAATGGTTGGCAAGGATGATGCCGTTGCGACGTTAAAAAGCTATTTGAATGACGAGCGTCTATGCGACCCTGCTGCGCGCGCTTTGGCGAAGATCAATACACCGGCATCAAAGGCAGCTTTGTTGTCAGCTTTAAATGGTTCACAAGGCAATTGCAAAATAAACCTGATAGAAGCATTAGGTGACAGCAAAAATGCTTTGGCTGTACATGGTATCTCAACCCTAATCGGCAAAGAAAAAATGACCGACAAAGTGGCTTTATATGCTTTGGCGAATATTGCCAGTCCGGCATCTATCAACCTGATGGCAAATGCTGCTGATCAAGCCAAATATACTTATGACGTGACGGATGCCACTTCAGCCTATCTGATGTTCATCCGAAATCTCGGTGCTAAAAATGCATTGACTGCAACAAAGCTGGCTAGAGCGTTATCAGCTAAATCTGCTGCGGCTAACCAGGTGCAAACGCAAACGGCAGCTTTGAAAATATTGGTTGATCTGCAAGGCAACAAAAGTACGCCTTTGCTAATACAGGCTGCGCGAAATAACAATGCACAATACCGCGATGCTGCACTCAAATTTGCGGAACCATATGTCACTCCAACCACAACTGCTTTGTGGACAAGCGAATTACAGAGAGCCGGCACAGACGAAAAAGTTGCTATTATCAAAATGCTGGGTATTACCCGCCCTGCCACAGCTTTACCCGCTGTTCAGAAACAATTAACTAGCCCTGACAAAGAAGTGGCAATTGCCGCAGTCTCTGCTGCCGGAAAGATTGGTCAGGATAAAACTATTGGCGAACTGTTAAATGTGATGAAGACTGGTGATGCGGATAAGATTGCTGCTGTGCAAAATGCCTTACTGATCATGAAAGGCCCGTCTGTGGTAAATAAGGTAGCCAATGCCTTGCCTGATATGCAGGCAGATGGCAAGGTAGCATTGATCAATGTGCTGGCTGCGCGTCAGGCTCATAACAAGATCGATATCGTAACTCCGCTGTTGACCAGCAATGATGCTAATGTTCGTGCTGCAGCTTTTGCATCTTTAAAACAACTGGCAGGTCCGGAAAATCTGAGCCATTTATATTCAATGCTGAAATCATCAGGTTCGACAACGGAAACCGCCGATGTTCAGGCTGCTATCATAGCTGTTGTGGCGCAGGTGAAGGATAAATCGAACCTGAGTACACAGGCATTGGAGCAAATGGATCAGGCGTCGGCCGACAAGAAGTCTTTGTACTTTAATATTTTGGCGAGCATTGGCGATAAAAAATCGTTGGCTGCCATATCTTCGGCTTACAGCAAGGGGGATGATGCTACCAAACAGGCCGCTGTTGCTGCATTGTCACAATGGGTCGATGTAACCGCCGCTCCAGAATTATATCTGATCAGCAAGGAAACGACAGACGCTAAGCTAAAAGACCAGGCATTACGCGGCTATGTGGCCACAATCAGCAAATCAAATTACCCTGCTGATGAGAAGGTCATTTACCTGCGTGATGCGATGGAAGTAGCGCAAACTGTTCCTCAGAAAAAACTGATCTTGGGTGAAGTGGCGAACAACAAAACTTTCCCGGCGCTGGTGTTTATCAGCAAATACCTGGATGATCCTCAATTGCAGGGAGATGCAGCCGACGAAGCATCAAACATCGCGTTGTCTAACAAAAACTTTTATGGCAGCGATGTAAAAGAATGGCTGAACAAGACGCTGCAGATCAAAAAAGGCGGCGATGCCGATTACGAAAAAGTAGCTATCCGCAAGTTTATTAACGAAATGCCTGCCGATGCCGGATTGGTAGCCTTGTTCAACAATAAAGACCTGACCGGATGGAAAGGTTTGGTTGGCAACCCCATCACCCGCAGCAAAATGGATGCAGCTACCTTAGCCAAAGAGCAACGCAAAGCCGACTCCATCATGAACAAGGGCTGGTATGTGAAAGATGGTGTCCTGAACTTTAGTGGCGAAGGTGAAAATATTTGTACTACTAAACAATACCGCAATTTTGAGATGTATGTGGATTGGAAGATCGAACCAAAAGGCGATGCCGGTATTTACCTGCGTGGTTCGCCGCAAGTACAGATATGGGATACATCGCGTGTTGATGTAGGTGCACAAGTGGGTTCAGGCGGTTTGTACAATAACCAGGCACACGAAAGCAAACCATTAAAACTGGCAGATAACGCCATAAACGACTGGAATAACTTTCACATCATTATGAAAGGCGACAAAGTAACCGTATTCCTGAACGGCGTATTGGTAGTTGATAATGTGGTGCTGGATAATTATTGGGACCGCAAGCTGCCTATCTTCGCTAAAGAGCAAATTGAATTACAAGCTCATGGTACACATGTGTACTACAGGGATATTTATTTGAGGGAGTTGCCGGAGTAAAAAAAACTTGCGCTGATTTGCAATCAGTGCTTAACATGGAATAGCGATTGTATCGCGTCACAGACGCTGTTCCATGTTAAGCACTCGTCACAGACGAGCGCAAGTACTTTTGCTTTTAACTCCTATCCACAAACTTTTGGTTCGCCTCGCTATAGCGATCACCCACATTCGGATATTTAAGCAGCAAGGCTTCTATTTGTTGAATATCATCAGCGTTTAAAACAACATCCACACTTCCTGAATTATCTTTCAGATTCTTGCGTTTTTTAGTGCCGGGTATCGGGATAATATTATCACCCTGAGCCAATACCCATGCCAGTGCCAGTTGCGCCGGGCTGCATTCTTTTTGCTGAGCTATCTCTGCAAAACCGGAGGCAAGGTTTTGATTATTATCCTGATGTTCTTTTTGGTAGCGCGGCAACGATTTTCGGAAATCATTATCGCCCAATTCATTTAAGTTTAAGGTGTTGGTCATTAACCCACGTGCCAGTGGACTGAATGGGACGAACGTAATACCAAGTTCCTTACACAATGGCAATATTTCAGCTTCAACGTCTCGTGTCAATAAAGAATATTCACTTTGCAAAGCGCTGATCGGGTGAACTGCGTGTGCTCTGCGGATAGAGTTGGCAGAAGCCTCTGATAATCCCAGGTATCGTACTTTCCCTTCTTTTACTAACTCGGCCATTGCGCCAACCATTTCTTCTACCGGTACATTCGGGTCGATGCGGTGTGCATAGTACAGATCGATGGTGTTGATCTTCAATCGTTTTAAACTGGCTTCGACTGCCTGCTTAATGTATGCCGGACTGCCGTCGAAAGTGCTCAACCGACCATCAGGATGAGCTCTGAAACCGAATTTGGTGGCGATAAATACCTTGTCGCGGTTGGCACGCAGTACATTAGACAGCAATTCTTCGTTCCGACCATTGCCGTATACATCGGCGGTATCCCAAAAGTTGATGCCCAAATCGAGCGCAAGATGTAATGTTTCTAATGATTCCGGGTCGTCCGGAACGCCGTAGGCGTGGCTCATGCTCATGCAGCCCAAACCAATGGCGGATAATTGTTCGCTGTCAGCGAAAGTTCTATATTTCATAGTGTCGATGTGAGATTTTGTGCAATATCCTGATAAAAGAATCGGCGCGTTTAATTGGTTTGTAAAAAAGTAATATTTTAACTTATTATAACAGCCACTAAAGCCGACGGCAATGAAATAATCATTAAAAGCCCTTATACAAAGTACAGATGAGTCTAAATCCGAATACTTTTTTACTTTTGATGAACCATGACCAAAGTACTAAACACCGCCATTATCGGCTTCGGTTTTTCGGGCGAAACATTCTTTGCGCCGTTCGTAGATGCTAATCCGAACTTTAATCTAAGCAAAATATATACTACTGATCCTGCACGGGTTGCCAAAGCTAAATCGCTATATCCGAATGTGGAAATAGTTGACAATACCGACAACATCATCAACGATCCGCCGATCGACCTGGTATTAGTGGGCACACCAAATACATCGCATCTGCCTTTGAGCAAACAAGCCTTATTGGCGGGCAAACATGTACTGGTTGAAAAACCTTTCACAGTAACGGTCGACGAGGCTAATGAACTGATCGCATTAGCAAAACAACAAAATAAAATATTATCAGTTCACCACAACCGCCGGTTTGATAGCGGGCACAATACAGTGAAGAAGGTGTTGTCGAGCGGTAAACTGGGCCGTTTGGTAGAATACGAGGTACATTACGACCGTTTTCGCCGTGAACTGCGCCCGAATGCGTGGCGAGAAAAACCACTGCCGGGTTCAGGGATATTGTATGACCTGGGAGCCCACCTGATTGATGGCGCTTTGGAACTGTTCGGCAAACCGCAGGAGGTCACTTGCATTATGCGAACCCAGCGTCCCGGACTAGAGGTGGAAGATAATTTCGAGATCATACTTACTTACTCTGCCGGGCTAAAAATCACCTTAAAAGGTGGCATGCTGGTGAAGGTGCCCGGGCCGACATATGTATTATATGGCGATCATGGTACATTTATAAAATATGGCATGGATGTGCAGGAAGCTGAATTGAAAAAAGGCGGCCGACCTGATACATCGTCCAATTGGGGCATCGAACCTGAATCGATTTGGGGTACGCTCACCTATGAAAAGGATGGAAAAGACATCATCGAGACTGTCAAAAGCGAAGAAGGCCATTATGAAGATCTCTTCCAAAATATATATGAAGCCATTGCAGAAGGCAAAGAGTTGATCGTCAAACCTGAACAAGCGAGGGACACCATCCGCATTATCGAACTATGTTTTCAAAGCAGCAAAGAGAAAAGGACCGTTCAATATTCAGATTAATTTTTTCAACAATTGACCTTATTGAATAGTAATCACGGTGTGTTGAAAATAGACGCTGAATGATTGAATAGATTATAATCAACACCTGTCCAATTGTAGCATTGTCTCATAACCTTAAAATATGAGACTTTTTTTTGCTGTAATAATACTCGCAACAACAACATTGCTGGCAAACGCCCAGGTTACCATCAAACCGGGTGACAAGATTATTCATTATGATTGGATAAAATCATCACATGATTTTTATCGCAACAGGATAATGGATACTACCGGGAAATTGACTTATGATTATATAATGGAAGATTTCACCGTCATCGATCAGGTAAGTAAGCGAATCACTTTTGCACGTTACAGACAAGCGCCTGCTGGCAGCTTTTCAACCGATACCTCTGTGACCGATCTTTTTCTGAAGCCGATACGCATGCATGAAGTACGTTATCAACGTGATGTGACTATCGATATGACATTTGGCGATACACAAGCCAGCGTGCAAACGGTCAAAAAAGGGGTATCCACTGTAAAAAACTATGCCGTGAAAAACGGGTATTTTGAGGACAACATGATCGAGTATATCTTTGGCTACCTTGAGCTGAAAAAAAGGGTGACTTACACCCTGGATAACTTTAATGCCCCGATAGCATCTGACCCATTTCAAATTGAATATGTTTTTGATGATGTCTGGAACATTGCTCCCGAACATGAGCTTTATTGTACCGTTCTGCATTTTACCCACGGCGGAACTTCGGGCTACATTTGGATAGACAAAAGCACGCATTTGATGGTAAAAACATTAGCCAACTTTAAGAATGGCTCTTATGTGTTAACAAAAATTTAGTGTAGCTCATAAATCAGATATCCATCATTAGCTAATCCTGTGTGCTCAAATCTACATTTCTGCAACAAGTTGATCGATCGCAAATTATCCACTCTGGTTTCCGCAACAATGGTTTTCAGTTGCATGGTTTCAAATCCAAAGCGGATCACTTCCTGCAAGGCCTCGCGCATGATGCCCTGGCCATAATATTCGGGTAGCATTTCGTAACCTATTTCGGCTTTGTCATTTTCTTTTACTATATGCCAATAAACTATGCTGCCAATTAGTTGGGGGGCATTTTTCAAGGTGATAGCCCACATCATACCCTTTTCCTCACTTTGAAATTTGAGGATGTTATTGATGAACTTCAGGCTTTCATTGATATTTGGAGTCGGCAATCTGTCTATAAACTCGTTTACCCGGGCATCTGAGCGCATTTTGAAAATTTGCTCTGCATCGCTTGGCTGAAGTTCGCGCAGAACAAGACGGTCAGTAATAAGATTGGTAAAGGGAGGGAAGATCATAAATGCTCTGGTTTAATTTCGCCTGTCAGCATATATCCGGCAATTCTTAAACCGCCTTTCATTAAAGTGGCTTTTGAGGCTTTATTGGTAATATTGCAACGGGCTGCTGGGACCCTGCCGGCATCAAAACAAGCTTTCCTTAACTCCTGTATCATCAGGCTTCCATAACCTTTCTGGCGTTGATCTTCGCGTACCTCCATATATAAATCAGCAAACGGGTGATTATAATGCAGCAAAAAACCTCCCGTGGCTACTATTTCGCCATCGGCTTCGATCACGTAGTCACCATCGGGCTCACTTTTATGATCGAACGACTTATCCCCGTTCATCTTTTTCCGAAAAATAGCTCCGGATATGTTAAGGAAGGCAAACTGATCGTCTTCAAAAAGAATAACATCCGAGGTAATGCGCCTCGAAAATTCGAAAATCATCGAAGCCATCAGATGATCATTGCTTTGGCACTCAATAAATCTTGCCAATGATATTTTTATCAGCTTTTCAAATGCGGGATTAGCATATTTCCGGTTTTTTGGCGTGAGATAAAACTCAAAAATGGCGTCTCTTAACGACAGGTCATCTTTGCCCTTCACCGAACCATAACCTATATCGGCACCATCGGTGGAGATCAGGTAAGAGTCCGTCCACCCGCGGGCATGGCAGGCGTCATACCTGATCTGGAAATGATTCTCCTTCAGAAACAGGGCTCTTAATGGTAAAATATCTTTCAGGCTGACTTGCTCTACTTTTAGATCCATAGCTGAGATATTACCTAAAAATAGTTATTTATGCTGACTAATTACTCGTGCCGCTCTTCAAAAAATCGTTTAGCCTGGTCAAAGACCATAGCGCACTAAAGTAGGGCCTGATAGGAGGCATGTCATGAAACTTCTTTTCGGGCAGCATTTTTTTCAACCCTTTTAATGAACCATCAACGGTGATCTTATCAGCAGCTTCCTTAATGGTTGCCACTACCTTACCATCGTTATCCCGCAGTATGCCTTTTTCAAACCAGCCAAGATGCTTGCCATTAAAGCCAAAAACATCGGTCTGTACAAGATATGCTTCGGGACTGCCATCCCATAGGTAAATTACCCGGTCGGCCAAGTAATCGTCTATAAAAGCAGCAGCATTACCGGATGAATCATAAAGATCAGTCTCGCGGTAGGGTTTAAAGGCGACAAGAATAGAAAGGCAAATAATCGGGAGAAAAATAAATTTCATATCAGATAAGGTTTACAAATTCAGCCTGAATTTATAAATTATCTTTCAAAAATCATCCTTTAAACAATGCTTTCAAGCATTTTGATGTACAGCTCGATTCCCTCTTTGATCTCGTCTACATAAACAAACTCATCAGCCGTATGCGAACGCGCGGAATCACCCGGACCTACTTTTAGAGACGGGATATCCAGTAAGGATTGATCGGATGTGGTAGGGGAGCCATAAGTAGTCCTTCCGAGAGCAATACCAGCCTGTACAATCGGATGGTTTTTGTCGATTTTAGATGGCTTAAGGCGGATTGATCTTGGGGTAACATCACTGCCCACATGCTGACGAATGATTTCCAGTACTTCCTCGTTACGGTAAGCATCGGTAACGCGTACATCCACCGTATAAGTACAGCTTGCGGGTACCACATTATGCTGAGAACCAGCATTGATAATGGTGACCGACATTTTAACTGGACCGAATTCTTCAGATTCTTTAGGGAAACGGAAAGTGCGGAACCATTCGATGTCCTTCATTGCCTTATAGATGGCATTCTCGCCTTCTTCGCGTGCAGCGTGGCCGGCTTTGCCGTGCGCAACACAGTCCAGTACCATTAAGCCGCGTTCGGCTACGGCCAGTTGCATTAGCGTAGGCTCACCAACTATGCCGAAGTCTAAGTGGCCTAACTCAGGGATGATCAATTCCAGCCCGTTTACGCCGGATATTTCTTCCTCGGCAGTGGTAGCCAGGCAGAAATTATATTTCATTCCTTCTTTGTCGTAAAAATACAGGAAGGTATGAATTAACGATACCAAACAGCCGCCGGCATCATTACTTCCAAGTCCGTAGAGCTTACCATCTTCAATTTTAGCATCAAATGGGTAGCGGGTATAGCCCGAGTTAGGTTTTACCGTATCGTGATGGGAGTTGAGCAGTATAGTAGGTTTAGAGGCATCAAAATACTTGTTCCAGGCCCATAT
>JAFAKI010000374.1 GCA_019235595.1 Mucilaginibacter sp.
GGCATTCTGTATAAAGTACTGGGCCGTAAACAGCAAAACGACCGCGAAAGATGGTTGATGCTTGACGGCTCATTCATCACCAATTTGCCGGACGTTTGGGCCCTGAATCAAAAATACGTTTTGTTACCTGTAAATAACTGGGATTCAGAATATGAGCGTGTGAACCTGGGTGGAATCACCTGCGATGGCCAGGATTATTATAACCAGGAAGCCCATATGAACAGCGTGTTTATGCCGAAAACCCGTAAAGTGCAATACCTGGGTTTTTTTAACACAGGTGCTTACCAGGAAGTTTTGAGCGGGTATGGCGGCATTCATCATTGTTTACTACCATCACCCAAGCACGTACTCATCCGCCGCAACCGCGATGAGACATTTAACTTTGAGGTATTTGGAGAAGAACAAAACAGTAAACAGGTTTTGAAACTATTAGGATACACCACCTGATATAATTTTATAAACTTATTGAGCCGATCGGTGTTAAGCTATTATGCTTAAAATCCGGTCGGCTTTTTTGTTGTTTATTCCCCTGCTCTGTTCTGTTTCAACGCCACCGCAACAACAGAAGGATGATAGTAATTATACCTATAAAACTGCATCGGAAGGTGGTATTGGCAAATTCTATTATGGCCGCGAAATAGCGCATATTATGGATTTCAGCGGGTCATCGTGGCTAGAACGCAATAGCCGGCAGGTAGAAGAAAACTCTAACTTAGCTGTATCCAAAATGCCGATAAATGAAAACAGCGTAGTAGCTGATATCGGAGCCGGCACAGGCTACTATACTTTTAAGATATACAATAGGATAACCAAAGGAAAAATATATGCGGAAGAGATACAAGATGATGCAGTTAATTACCTAAAAAACAAAGCGGGCCAATTGGCGGCTATGAATGTAATCGTAGTGAAAGGCAATGAGAAATCACCCGAATTACCTGAAAATAGTATTGATCTGGCTTTAATGGTCGATGTTTACCACGAGTTGAATTATCCGCACGAAATGCTGCAAAGCATCCGAAAATCATTAAAACCAAAAGGAAAACTTTTGCTACTCGAATATAAAGCTGAAGACCCAAAAGTGGATATCAAACCACTCCATAAAATGACGGTAAAGCAGGCAAACAAAGAATTAACCGCAAATGGCTTCCGATTAGTAGAAGATGGTGAATTTTTACCAATACAGCATTATTTATTGTTCGAGAAAAACTGATTACTGATAACCGGTAACTGGTCACTAACTATCAAACTTCTCCAGCAACTTCAGCAATGTCTCAAAATCTTTTGGATAAGGTGCATGAATAGTCACTTCTTTTCCATCCAATAATTTAAAACTTATTTCATAAGCATGCAATGCAAAGCGCTTCATAATCGGTTGTTCTTCCTGGTCTTTTCCTAAATGATATTTACGCTTGAGTTCTGATAGGAAAACAGGTTTACCCCGATACATCTCATCCCCAGCAATAGTAGCACGCTGCGACGCCAGGTGAATACGTATCTGGTGCATACGACCAGTTACCGGACGACATTCTACCAAAGTATAATGCTTAAAGTATTTTAATGATTGAAACCAGGTTTCAGCGCGTTTACCCTCTTGCCGACTAATGCTTACATTTCCTTTGCCTACATTTAATATTGGCAGATCTACGAGCAATTTTTCGAAAACATGTGTTCCTTCAATGATGGCGTGGTAAACCTTTTTAACCTGCCGTTTTTCAAACTGCATGGAAACAGTACGATAAGCTTCAGGATTTTTAGCGACGATCAATGCCCCTGAAGTTTCCTTATCCAGCCGATGGCAAATCTGTGCGTCATCCGAATAAGCTTTGGCCATACGCAGTAAGTTGATCTCGCCCCCTTCCCGTTCATCCAGCGAACTTAAAAAAGGCGGCTTATTCACCACAATCACGTCGTCATTCTCAAACAAAATCAGGTCGGCAAACTTCGGAAACTTCATAGCCGGCAAAACTACTGTTTTTTGTTAGTTAATCAGTTAACCGGTGATTAGTTAATCAGGCATCATACTATAAAAACTAGCAATACCGGTGCCCCTTTTGGAATTAAGTTACTGGTTAACCGATTAACCGGTCGCTGATAACCTTAAACAAACAAACACAGCAAACCAATGTTAACCAAGTGAAAAACATAAACATCTAACTGCAAAAACATGAACATCAACTCAACCGGACCGGAAGAAAAGGGATTTTTCGAGAAGGTCAAAGAAACGATCGAGCACCTATGGGAAGGCACGAAAGACACAGCCGAAGAAGTAAAAGATAAAACGGCCGATACGATAGAACATATAAAAGACAAAATTACCCCCGAAAAGAAAACCGTTGCCAAAAGAACCACCACAGCAAAAGGCAGTGTGGCTGCCAAGGCAAAAACTTTAAAAGCCAAAGCAGAAGCCGCGCTGGCGATGTGAAAGCAAAAGCCAACACAAAAATTAAAGAGATCAGGGCAAAAGCTGCTGACGAAACTGATAAAGATAAAAAAGCTGTGACTGACGTAAAAACTAAAGCAGCAGAAAAAACTAAACAGATAGAAAAGAAGGCGAAATTAGCTAACGCTGTTGTGGAAAAATCCGCAGCAAAGAAAGCCCCTACGAAGAAAACCGTTGCTTGAAGTATTAAAAAGAAAATGCCCCGATCACGGGGCATTTTTCGTTATCCTTCGAATTTATATCCGACGCCTTTTACCGTCGAAACAATATCATCCCCCAGTTTTTCACGCAGTTTACGGATATGCACGTCGATAGTACGGTTGGTAACCACCACCGAGTCTTCCCAAATATTTTTTAGTATCACTTCACGGGTATAAACCTTTCCAGGTTTTGAGGCAAGTAGATATAATAATTCAAACTCTTTTTTTGCCAATACAACCTTGTCACCTTTCTGGTAAACCAGGTAAGCTTCACGGTCTATCGTTAAGCCACCTATTTCCAGTTTGTTATCGGTTACTTCCTCAGCAGGAGCATTTCTTCTAAGTATGGCATTGATACGGCTAACCAGCGCACGTGGTTTGATAGGTTTGGCAATGTAATCATCGGCACCTACGTTGAAACCAGCAATTTCTGAGTACTCTTCGCTGCGGGCAGTTAAAAATACCATAAAGGTATTTTTAAACTCGGGCATGGTACGCATGATGCGGCACGCCTCGATGCCATCCATTTTGGGCATCATAATATCCAGCACTATTAAGTCCGGAAGCACCTTTTTTGCCTCAGAAACAGCTTCTTGGCCATTTCGTGCGGTATAAACCTGATACCCTTCCTTCTTTAAATTATATTCTATCAGCTCTAAAATATCCGGTTCGTCATCAACAATAAGAATCTTTTGCTTAGTAGATGTGCTCATATTACAAATTTTGCATAAATATATAAGCTTAAAAAAAGCAAATAGTTACTTAATTGTTAACAAATTGTTAAGTGTTACCTTATCTTAACTTATTATTGAGGCTTATTAAACGTTTTGTTTAAAAAATCTTCAAGATCGCTTCCGGTAATATTCTTTGCTATGATGTTTCCCTGAGGGTCGATCATAAAGTTTGAGGGGATCGCATTTACATGGTAAAGCCTTTCAGTCGGGCCTTCAAAGTTCTTCAGATCAGAGGCATGACTCCATGATAATTTGTCCTGATCAATAGCTTGCTGCCATTTAGCTTTGTCAACATCTAATGATATACCGAGGATATTCAGCCCCTTATTTTTGTAGACTGCGTATTGTTTCACCACATTTGGGTTTTCCTGACGGCAAGGTGCACACCATGATGCCCAGAAATCAACCAATACGTATTTGCCTTTATAATCAGATAACTTTACAGGTTTTCCGTCAAGCCCCGTTGTAGCAAAATCAGGAGCTTTACGGCCTACGGAAATAGGTTTTACCTCCATCATGTTGCGGGCAAAGCGTTTTACAGCCGGGTTATCGCCAAATAGATTTTTTGCCTGGATATTATCCGCATAGGCTACCAACTGTTGCTCATATTTGTTGGGATCGACACCGGTAATGGCGAAGAAACCAGCAAGCGAACTACTGTTGTCATTGGCAAATTTCAACACGGCCTGGCTTTGCGCATTTAACAAGACCTCGAGTTTTGGGCGGTAAACCTTAATAAGTGAATCTGATTCGTGACCTATCCTTTGAGCCTCAGCGCGATATTGCTCAGTCAATAAAGCAATTTGCCTGTTGTATGTATTATCTATCTGGTTAAACTGTTTTATCTTCTCTGAATCATCGGAACCGGTGACATTGTATTTTCTTGAAGTATCTGCCAGATCGGTGGAGAAGTTGATATCATCACCATTTTTAGCGATCACATCAAAAACGGCTGTTTTTCCGGTACGAATATCAAACAGGTTTTGATAGGGTGATGAACGCTTAAACTCAAACTTTCCACTCTCACTCAGATTAGTCGAATCCACCATAGCGAGCCCGGTGCTATCTGCCTGAAACAGGTATACCTTCTTTACAGGCCCCGGATTGGTGATGGTGCCGGAAATAGTAAACGAAGATTTATCCTTACAAGAACTGATGATCCCAACCAATCCAATAAATGCACAATATATTAAGCTTCTTTTCATATAGTTTTAGATTTGAGACGGGAGATATGAGATTTGAGATAGATTGAGAACTGTTTTTTGTCTCATATCTCACATCTAATATCTCATATCTTCATTATTTCGATTCTAATTCTTTTATCAATAACTGGTTAGTTTTCTGCGGATCGATTTTGCCTTTTGACCGTTTCATGATCTCACCCATAAACAATCCCAACACACCCTTTTTACCTTTTCGGTATTCTATCACCTTATCCGGGAACTTGGCAATAGCTTCACTTATAAACTGGTATACATCATCAACATCTCCAGTGATCAATAAGTTCAGTTCTTTTGCTAATTCCTCCGGTGTTTTTTCCGGGTTATTTATCATAGCCGGGAATAACTTTTGTGATGCTACGGAATTATTTATTTTTCCTGCATCAATCAAAGCTATCAGCGCAGCTAAATTAGCAGGTTTAATGGCGAATTCTGTAATGCCTATGCCATTTTCATTCAGGTATGATTTGATCGAGCCCATCAGCCAGTTGGAGGCTGATTTATAGTTTTCGGTGTGTTTGATCAGCTCTTCAAAATACAGCGCCAAATCTCTCTCCGCTGTGATCACAGAAGCATCATAGCCTGGCAAACCAAGCGTTGCGATGTATTTATCATAAAGTTCATTTGGCAATGCCGGTAAACTTTCCTGTATCCTGTTTACATATTCCTTGTCGAGAAACAATGGCTGCAAATCCGGCTCGGGAAAATAACGGTAATCATTCGCCATTTCTTTTGAGCGCAAAACCGAGGTTTCGCCGGTATCAGCATTGAAGTTTAATGTATTTTGCTCTATATGACCACCCTTTTCTATTATTTTAACCTGGCGCTCAAACTCATGGTCAATAGCACGTTGAACATTACGGATCGAATTAAGGTTTTTCACCTCGCATCGGTTCCCGTAAACGATGTTGCCTCTTAACCTCACTGATATATTGGCGTCGCAGCGCATACTGCCTTCTTCCATGTTACCATCGCAGATATCCAGATAGCGCAGTAGTTTGCGTATCT
>JAFAKI010000382.1 GCA_019235595.1 Mucilaginibacter sp.
AGTTAAGCGGCCGGATGGGTGAACTGGGTGGCGAAGTTGGTAAATATTATAGCACACCTGAATTTAAAAGACTGAATGCCGAACTGGAGAAGAAATATGGTATTCCGCATGACCGCAACTATTCAAGGGATGGTGATCTTGAACAAAGCGAAAACTATAAAAAATATCAGGAAGAGCTGAAATCGCATATCTCGCCTGCGGAAAAAGAACGCGAAGCAGAACTGAAAAAACTGGGTCAACAAATGCGTGGTCTTCATGACTCGCCTGAGCTCCGCAAAGAACAGGAAGAGATGCGCCTGATGGGCGACAGCCTGAAAAAAGCTTACCATAATCCTAATATGGACAAATTAAAAGAGGATATGCACAAAATAGGTGAGCAAATGCGTGCTTATCAAAATAGTCCTGAAATGAAACGGGTGAAGGAGGAAATGCGCAAAGCGCAGGCCAGGATGAAGGCTTACATGCAATCACCAGAGTTTAAAAAGAAAATGGAGCGTATGAAACGCGATGCCATGAACTTTAAAATGGACTGGAACAATGATTTCAAAATGGATAAACCTGAAAAACCAGAAGCTCCTGAAAAGCCGGAGGTAGAGAAACCGGAAGCACCTGAGCCGCCCGTAGCACCTGAAAAACCGGACACTACTAAGCAGTGATTGATACCAGAGATTAGTTAATTAAAGATTAGAGATTAGGTTCTAAGATTTTAAAAGCGATGGAGTTAAAACCCGTCGCTTTTTTGTATTGTGATCTAACTTAATCAACCACTTGACTTAGTCAACCATTCAATCAATCGCTTATATTTGAACTAATCCATTAATCAAACATGAGTCAAAACAATACTGACATTTTTGAGAGAATGCTTGCGGGTGGGATAGTCGCCAATAGTGACCCTCAAATGCCCGAGGTATGGGAGATTGTTGCCAAAACTATAAAACTATCTGCCGCCCTCAATACTTCCGCTGACATTGACGAGATACGGGACCGTTTGAGTGAAATCACCGGACTCCAAATTGATCAAAGCACTACGATCTTTGTACCGTTTCACACCAACTTTGGTCGGCATACAAGGATTGGTAAAAATGTTTTTATCAATCACGACTGCTCTTTTCTCGATTTAGGAGGAATAACCATTGAAGATGATGTACAAATAGGTCCTAAAGTGAGTCTAATTACAGAAAACCATCCTTTGGATCCTTCTAATAGAAAATCGCTCGATCTTAAATCCATTCTGATAAAAAAGAATGCATGGATAGGTGCCGGGGCAATTATATTACCGGGAATAACAATAGGCGAAAATTCAGTTGTAGCTGCCGGAGCTGTAGTTAATAAAGATGTTCCTGACAATACCATTGTAGGGGGTGTTCCAGCTAAGGTTATAAGAAATATCGACTAGCGTCATTTCCTTTTTAACCAATCAACACAATCAACCACTTAACCTAATCAACTAAAACCGTACTTTAGTGTCCTCTAAAAGGAATACCATTTTATGCTTGAAAAGCTCGTTATAAACAACTATGCCTTAATTGATAACCTGGAAATCAGCTTTGATAAGGGATTAAATATTCTGACTGGTGAAACCGGTGCGGGTAAGTCGATAATATTGGGAGCACTATCGCTGATACTGGGTCAGCGTGCGGAAAGCAGGTATTTTTTTAATCAGCAGAAAAAATGTGTGATAGAGGGTGTATTCAGTATAAATGGATTTCACTTAAAGAATTTCTTCGAGGAAAATGAGCTGGATTATGAAACAGAAACCATCCTTAGAAGAGAAATAACTGCCGACGGCAAATCAAGGGCTTTTATTAATGATACGCCGGTAAACCTGACTATCATCAAACAGTTAGGGGAAAAATTGATCGATATACACTCGCAGCATGCTACGCTGGAGATCAACGACCCGGATTTTCAGTTGCTGGTTGTGGATTCGGTATCAGGCCACGGTGATTTGTTAAACGACTATCGCTCAAAGTATCGCGCCTATAAAAAATCCGTTGCGAAACTACAGCAATTGATCGCGGAAAGTGATAAAGCAAAATCCGACCTGGATTATTACCAGTTCCAGTTTGATGAGCTGGAGAAAGCCGTTCTCATTGACGATGAACAGGAGAAACTGGAGCAGGAGCTCTATACGCTCAATAATGCTGAGGAAATCAAGCGCAATTTATTAGGCGCTTATTATTTAATGCAGGATGGCGAAACTGCGGCTCTATTACAATTACGCGAGGCCGCGCACCATTTATCTACTCTCGAGAAGTTCAATCCACAGATAGCTGAGCTGCATGAAAGATTAAAAAGCTCATTAATCGAGCTAAAAGACATTGCTTCCGAAATTGAAAATATAGAGCAGCGTACCCATACCGACGAGGCCCGCGCGATTGAGGTCAATGACCGTCTGAGCCTGATGTATAGTCTGCAGAAAAAGCATCATGTAAGTACTAATGTCGAGTTGTTGAAATTGCAGGAACAATTATCCGAAAAAATACAACAAGCGCTTTTTGGTGATGAAGAAATTGAAAAGCTGCAAAAACAGATAGCCGCTGAAAAACAAGAGTTGGAAAAGTTAGCAGCTCAATTATCAGCCAATAGAGCCAAAGTAATTCCAAATATTGAAAAACAGGTGACAGAGGCATTGTCAGAAATGGGCATGCCTAATTCGACTTTAAAAATTGAACAGTTAGTCCGCAAGTCGGAAAGTCCGCAAGTCGGAAAGAATGCGGAGACATTTAACCAAAACGGTATTGACGAAATACGTTTTCTTTTCTCAGCCAATAAAGGCCATGCTTTAGCAGAGATGAGCAAAGTAGCCTCTGGCGGCGAACTTTCAAGGCTGATGCTCTCGATTAAATCATTAATTGCACGATATACTGCCTTGCCGACTATTATTTTTGATGAGATTGACACAGGTATCTCCGGTGAAGTAGCCAATAAGGTTGGTCAAATCATGGAGCGCCTTGCCGGGAACTTACAGGTGATCACCATCACCCACCTGCCGCAGATAGCCAGTAAAGGACAAAGTCATTACTTTGTTTATAAGGATAACGAAAGTGCAACCACCTACACCCGCATCCGCCAACTAAATGAACAGGAACGTGTGGTTGAAATAGCCAAGATGCTTAGCGGGGATAAACCGGGTGAAAGTGCCTTGCAAAATGCGAGGGAATTGTTGAATAATTAGTCTTAAGTCAGGAGTTTTGAGTCTTAAGTCTTTTTTATGACGATCAAAACAATGGGCTATGGACTATCGACTGTGGGCTATCGACTATTGACTATGGACTATCGACTTTAAATTATAACTTTACCGCTCAATAAAAACCAACCACATTATGGCTTATAACTTATTAAAAGGCAAAAAGGGTATCATATTCGGTGCGCTGAATGAGCAATCTATTGCATGGAAAGTGGCTCAGCGCTGCCATGAGGAAGGTGCACAGATCGTTCTGTCCAACTCTCCGCTTGCTCTGCGTATGGGCGAATTGAACAATCTTGCTGCCGAGTGCAATGCACCAGTTATTGGTGCTGATGTAACCAGCAATGATGACCTTGAAAACCTGTTTACCAAAACTATAGAACATTTTGGCGGGGGCGTTGATTTTATCCTGCATTCCATCGGTATGAGTGTTAATGTGCGTAAAAACCTTCCCTACTACGAAAATAATTACGAATTCACCCACAAAGGTTTCGATATTTCAGCATTAAGCTTGCACCGCGTATTGCAGATCGCGTTAAAGCATGATGCCATTAATGAGTGGGGTTCTGTTGTTGCGCTAAGTTACATCGCTGCACAACGCGTATTCCCTGATTATAACGATATGGCCGACAACAAAGCTGTGCTGGAAAGCATCGCCCGGAATTTCGGTTATTATTATGGCACCAAAAAGAAAGTGCGTATCAATACCGTATCGCAGTCGCCAACCCGTACTACTGCGGGTTCAGGTGTAAAGGGCTTTGATGGCTTTATTAATTATGCCGAAAAAATGAGCCCGCTGGGGAACGCTTCGGCCGATCAGTGTGCTGATTATTGCGTTACGCTGTTCTCTGATCTGACCAAGATGGTTACTATGCAGAACCTTTTCCACGATGGTGGATTTTCATTTACTGGCGTAACCCAGGCTGTGATCCAGCAGATGGAAAAGTAGCCCCCTCTAAATCTCCCCCAGGAGGGGAGACTTTTAATAAAAAAGGTGTACTGCAACCCAGTACACCTTTTATGTTCTTGATTCTTAGCCTGATTAATTAGAAGCTACCAATATAATCTTCACTTTAATAGGATCAGGTGCCGCCGCAGGTAAAGTACCGGCCGAGGTTTGTGCGTAGATAGTTACATTACCGGCATTGTAGGTATAACTAAATGAAAGGTCGTTATACACTTCGGGCAATTGCTCATAAGTGGTTCCGCCGTCGTATGAAACAGAAACGATAACACCGCCATATTGTGCAGAACCTCCGTCCAGTTGCGGAACGTTAATAGGCACATCATATGACTTGCCATCGCTATAAGTTGACCATTGACTAGTAGCAACGTCAGCGTATATAGTTTCGTTCGGGTTAGGGGTAATATACTTTTTAGTACATGAGGATACTGACAATAACACTACTGCACAGCATAAAATAGATAAGAGTTTCTTCATAGTAATTGTGTTTTCTATTATTAAGACCAAAATAAGCGAAAAAGGTTTAATGGCCCCCATTATTTTTTTGATTATTAACATTTGTATTTAAACGTTCTATCCGATACCATTATTACTGTTTTTAGTGTAACAATGATACACCTCAATATATTTTTTTGCCATTTTGGAGGGACGTCTTTGTAAAATGCAATAAAAAACCCCGCCGGTTTTTTATCGGCAGGGTTTTGCTTA
>JAFAKI010000109.1 GCA_019235595.1 Mucilaginibacter sp.
ATAAAGTCTTCGGTAAAAAACATTGAGACAAGATAAGGAACAATTGGGATTTCGCAAATAGCAATCGAATAGTTAGGCTAAAGCCATCTAACAACCTGCAAGTATCCGTTGGCTAAAGCCAACGGCAATGAATTAAGTCAGACCAAAAAGTTATTCATTGCCGTTCCATTTATGGAACGGATTTAATGGTCAAAAATATTGGGGCTTTAGCCAAAATTGAGCGATATGCCTTTAAGAAATGACTTCCCGGCTGTTTAAAATCTTTTTATATTGCATAGCAAACTATGCCCCAATCCGATCAAATTCAACTTCATCGCATCAAATCCATCATTGGCGGCTCGCTGGGCAACCTGGTGGAGTGGTACGATTGGTATATCTACTCCTTTTTCTCACTGTATTTTGCAGCTACCTTCTTCCCGAAAGGTAATCAAACCGTACAACTGCTCAGCACGGCAGCCATCTTCGCCATCGGCTTTCTGATGCGGCCGATCGGTGGCTGGGTGATGGGCACTTATGCCGATAAAAAAGGACGTAAAGCAGCGCTTACATTTTCAGTATTGCTGATGAGTATTGGCTCGCTAATCATTGCTATTGTGCCGGGTTATAAGCAGATAGGCATAGTGGCACCGATCATTTTATTGCTATCGCGAATTATACAAGGATTAAGTGTAGGCGGAGAGTACGGCACCAGCGCTACCTACCTGAGCGAGATGGCCACCAAAAAACACCGGGGATTTTATTCGAGCTTTCAGTACGTCACGCTTATCATGGGACAATTGATCGCTTCAGGTTTTGTGGTGTTATTGCAGAAAGTATTTCTAACAGAAAAAGAACTGCACGAATGGGGCTGGCGCATTCCTTTTGTGTTTGGGGCGATACTGGCAGTTACGGTGATGTATTTACGCCGCAGTTTGCAAGAGACGACATCTTTTACACAAGAGGATACAAAAGGCGACAGTGGAACTATTAAAGCCTTACTACATCACCCTAAAGCGGTATTAACCGTGATTGGTCTTACTATTGGCGGTACGGTTGCGTTTTATACCTTCACCACTTACATGCAAAAGTTTTTGGTGGATACGGCGAAGTTCAGCAATGCCGATGCTTCCCTAATATCTACCCTAAGCCTGGTAGTGTTTATGTTGTTGCAACCGCTATTTGGTTTGCTGTCTGACAAGATTGGCCGCAAACCTTTGCTGATTAGTTTTGGTATCACTGGAGCGTTGGCGACCGTGCCAATCATGACCGCTTTAGGTAGTACTAAAGAGGCACTGCCTGCATTTCTATTAGTGATGTGTGCTTTGGTAATCACCAGCGCTTATACCTCCATCAACGCAGTAGTTAAAGCCGAACTTTTCCCGGCAAATATCCGGGCGTTGGGTGTGGGATTTCCTTACGCCGTAGCGGTGTCTTTATTCGGTGGCACTGCCGAAACTTTAGCCCTCACTTTTAAACAAAACCATCATGCCGATTATTTCTATTGGTATGTGACGGGCTGCATTCTGATCTCGTTGGTTGTTTATGTGGCGATGGGTGATACGAGAAAATATTCTAAAATAGAAGATTGATTTGCCTCACCCCAACCCTCTCCAAGGGAGAGGGAGCTAAGTTTTTTCTTTTAAAGTCCTCTCCTTTGGAGAGGATTTAGGTGAGGCCGGACTACTGTGCAACCATCCCCGATATCACATTAATGCTCAACGCCAGAATAGCGGTATTATAACCAAATGACAGCAGGCCATGCATCGTAGCCAAACGCCGTATGCTTTTTGAGGTGATTACAATGTCAGATACCTGGAACGTCATGCCCAAAACAAAGGAGAAGTAGACGAAATCCAGATAGTCGGGCTCTTCATTTCCTGGAAAGCCGAGGCCGCCACCTGTTCTTGGGCTGCCATCATCTTTAGTCAGGTCATAATATAAGTGGGCATAGCGAAGCGAAAAAATAGTATGCAGCAGCCACCACGAGATGATCACCGCGGTGATGGATAGCAGAATATGCGAATTTACATCGGCGCTATGCCCTTTAGAGGATTTCAGCAGGAAAACAATCGCCCCAAAACTCGCTATAGAAGCTGCTATAACGAACAAAAACAAAAATGTCCGGCTTGAATCTTGCAGTTTGGCGATGGTACGCACTTCGCGAGGATGGGATGACAGGATGATGATCCAGTCCATTAGAATAATGGTTGAAGCAAAGCTGATCCAGGTAAAGAGGATAACAGCAGGCAGGCTATGATTTTGATGGAAAGAAAAGAAAACGATGATCGCAGCTGCTATTGAGATCAATAAACGATAATGCGCATCAAGGCGAAAGAAGATGCGTTTGTCGGGTTGTATAGTTTTAGTCATTTTTGAGTTTGATAAGGACTAAATTACTATTTATCGGCTATTCTTCAATGATTTCGATAACCCGACCGACCTGTCCGTCTTCTAATCTCACTTTTATGCCTCGTGAGTGGTAGGCTGAACTGGTGAGCAGATCTTTCACAATTCCCCTTGTCCTTTTTCCGCTGCGCTGATCTTTTTTGAGGATGATATCGACCTCCAACCCGGGATAAATATCGCTTCTGTTTTGACCGTTCATATTCTTGGATTACACCGATTTGAGTTTGATTACACCGATTATGCTACCAGGTCATTAATTGCCTTCTGCACCTTATCAAAATTGAAATTCGCCAGTAATTTATCCATTGAAGCCGCGATCTCAACATTGTTCAGATTGCCGATACTGCCTTCGTGCGTATGGTTTACTTTTTTATCAGGCTTAAAATTGCCTTGTTCGATGGCTAAGCCAACTTGTTTATAAGCATCACGGAATGGGGTTCCATTCAGCACCATCCGGTTAACTTCTTCCACGCTGAATAGGTAAGCGTATTTTGCGTCGTTCAGGATATCTGTTTTTACTTCAATGTGCTGCAGCATAAACGTCGCCATGTGCAGGCAATTTTTCAGGTCGGGAAAAGCGGGGAACAATAACTCCTTCAACAACTGCAATTCACGGTGATAACCCGACGGCAAGTTGGTAGTCATCACAGCAACATCATTTGGCAATGCCTGCAAGCGGTTACACTTGCCACGCATAATTTCCCAAACATCCGGGTTCTTTTTATGCGGCATAATGCTGCTGCCGGTGGTAAGCGTATCCGGGTAGCTTACAAAAGCAAAGTTCTGACTCAGATATAGCGCCTGATCCATTGCCATTTTAGCCAACGTAGCTGCAATATTGGCAATAGCCTGTGCAATGATGCGCTCGGTTTTGCCGCGCCCCATTTGGGCATAAACTACGTTGTAGTTCAGGTTGCCAAAGCCGAGGAGCTCAGTAGTCATGGTACGGTTCAGCGGAAAAGATGAACCATAACCAGCTGCTGAACCCAATGGATTTTTATTAGTAATGCGGTAAGCGGCTAAAACGGTTTCCAGATCATCAGCTAAACTTTCTGCATAAGCGCCAAACCATAACCCGAATGAGGATGGCATGGCTACCTGCAAATGGGTATACCCCGGCAGTAACACATCCTTATGTTTTTCACTTAGTGCAATCAGCAAGCGGAATAAGGCATAAGTTTCTTCCACTACTTCCTGCAACTGGCTCCTGAAAAATAATTTCAGATCGACTAGTACCTGGTCGTTACGTGAACGTCCGCTGTGAATCTTTTTGCCGGCATCGCCAATGCGTTGGGTGAGCAGCAGTTCCACTTGTGAGTGCACATCCTCCACCCCTTCGCCAATGCTGAAATTTCCGGCTTCAATATCTTTATAGATGGCTTTCAATTCTCTCTGAACCAGGTTTAAATCGGCCTCATCCATCAAACCAATACTTTGCAGCATACGGGTATGAGCAAGGGAACCCAGCACATCAAAAGCGGCCATTTGTTCGTCGAACTCACGGTCGCGGCCGACGGTGAAGTTCTCCACTAATTCATTTACCGTAGTATTTTTTTGCCAAAGCTTGCTCATGGTGCAAATATGGGATTAATCGCAATTAATTTATAGCAGAAGATGAATCAAATGGACAGTGGCGTTTTTCATTTCAACCTTACCAATCTTATCACTTGTCCCCCACCGGCAGCCAGATCGGTATTCAGGATGATTTTATTATTTACTTGCCGGGTAACTTTAACCAAATGGTTTGGGTTGACATCCACATCAGGGCCATCACTGTAAATTTCAGCGGTATAATCCCCCGATGGTAAAAACGACAGATTAGTTTTGATACTATGGGGGGTATTATTGCTGATGGTGCCGATATACCAATCGTCGCCTTTACGGCGCGCTATGGTTACACAATTGCTCATTTCGGCATTCAGCACTTTAGTTTCATCCCATGTTAGCGGCACCTGCTGTAAAAACTCGAAACCTGGCTGACCGATATAGGCATCAGGAAAATCGCATACCATGCCCTGCTCGTTCTCCAGCACCACATACATGCCCAACATATGGCAGCGCGTCCCCAATACCATGGGCGCTGTGTAATGCTGCTTGAATGTTTTGAGGTTAGCTGCCCTGAATCCACCTAAATGATAGTCGGTAGAACCCGCAAGCGCACGGGTAAAAGCAATATTCACATCTGCATCGGGTGTAACCAAAGTGTTCCACTTGTCATTTTCGTAATTGAGTGTGCCTTCGCGAGTGAATTCGTTGGGATAAGTACGGGCTGTTCCGGTTGGTTTATAAGCGCCATGAAACTGAATATGCAAATGGTGCTGTGCAGCCTTTTCCAGTATTTCCGTTTGCATGTTTACCATTTCCTGGTCATCGCGATCCATAAAATCACACATCAAACCCTGAATACCCCACTTTTCAAACTGGGCAAAGGTCTCATCCAGTTTAGGATATAAGGCATAAAAATGCACCCACACCCGTATGCCAACTCCCAGCTTTTTAGCCGAATCGCATATCTGCTGCATATCCAGTCCGGGTACGGCATGGGTCGGGTCGGCGTGCGGACCGGGTTGGAAGCCTGCTCCGTCATTTACATACCATTCGTGCAAACCATATTCAACCACACTATGATAACCCAAACCATATTTCGCGCAGAAATTAACGTAATACATATTGGTTTCGTAGTTATTTCCCGGCGCAAATGAGGTATCCGGCGTTACGTTGCCGTTCCACCAGGGAAAGGTGGTTTTGCCGGGTTTTATCCACGAAACATCTTTTATGCGGCAGGGTTCGCTCAGGTTGGTCAGGATATTGGATTCCATTAGTGCCCCTACCCTGTCGCTGATCATCATCACCCGCCACGGGCTATTGTGTGGTAGCTTGGCGATCACCTTAATCTCCTTTTGATGCGGCAAAGGCGATAAACTGCTTTGCAAAACGCCATTGTGTTTAACGAGGTACATGCCGGCATAATCCAGCAAATTGGCCTCGGTTATCGCCATGTAAACGCCATTCGGATATTCAAAGGTTGCAGGAAGATCCATAAGTGTATCCGGCTTAATTCTGCTCACAGGCAACTTGTCGTACAAACCTTCGTGCGAAGTGGTATAATTCTGCCTAAACAACACTAAAGCTGTTGGATCTTTAGTGAGATTGAACTGATCCGACTCATCAGTGATCTCTACTTTTTCATTCATCCTTGCCGGGAATCACGTAGCGGAATGCTACACCATCGTTAAATACCCTTATCTCGATATTGACCTGTCTTTTGAGGCCACTGTTCTCAATAATCGGCACAATCAGCTCATTGCTCAGGCTATGTACATGGCTGATTTTACCTATCACCAGGTTATAAGTCTCTTCCATTTTTTTGAAGGAAGATTTGCCGAAGGTGATGCCCTTACCAAATTCGCCACCTTGTTTAAAGCTCAAACTCAGGTGCGATTTATCCACCAGCAAATCACCCTTATAGCTTACCTGGTAAAATACGCCTGATGCATCTTTACCCAACGTAAAAGTTATTTTTTTATCAGGCGAGCTTACACTGAAAGCCGACTTTGCAAACGCAGAGGTAGCAGAAAGAAATAGCAGTAAAATGGTTAACCGGGTAGCGGACATAATTGGCTTTATTGGTTTATAAATGTAAAAAGAATATCAGCCCGGCGTATATTCACCTATGATTTAATAATAATTTATGCTGATTGACGCCGATGAGAATCATTACCTGGAATTGTAATATGGCTTTCAGAAAGAAAGTTGGGCTATTGATGAAATATCAGCCTGACCTGTTGATCATACCAGAATGTGAGCATTCTGACAAGATCGCTTTCCCTGAGCAGCCGGTAAGCGTAATCTGGTATGGCGATAATCCGCATAAAGGACTAGGCGTATTCTCATTTGGCGATTACAAGCTTGAGCTGTTAGTCAATCACCAGCCTTCCTTTAAAACAATTCTGCCATTAACGCTCTCAAACGGGAGAATTAATTTTACTTTATTTGCCATATGGGCCAATAATCCGCAGGATAAAGGCAACCAGTATATAGGGCAAATCTGGAAAGCAATCCATCATTACGAAAACTTGATAAAATCAGAACGAACCCTATTGGCAGGCGACTTTAACAGCAATAGCGTTTGGGATAAACCGCGAAGGGTCGGAAATCATACTGATCTGGTTAAGAAGCTTGGCACAAAACAAATCAAAAGTGTTTATCATCATTATTTTGATCAAGCCCACGGCAGCGAACAGCATCCCACATTCAATCTGTATAAAAACGCTGATAAGCCCTACCACCTCGATTATTGCTTTGTATCAGCAGACATGATGACAAAGTTTGTAGGTATACAGATTGGATTGTTTGAAGAGTGGCGGAAATATAGCGATCATCTGCCCTTAATAATCGACTTCAATTTTTAAAATCCCTCTTTTTGATTCCATATAAGTGGATATTTTTGTTTACCAACATTCAACCCTATGGAACAATTTATAATTATACTGCGCGAACCAGACGGTCGCGCCGACGAACACAATGCACAGGATATGGCCGAACACCGCGATAAATGGAACAACTGGTTTGCCAAGTATGCCAAAGCCGGGAATTTGATCGGCGGGAATGCCTTGTCGCTTTATGGTAAAATGATAAAGGGTTATAATGCTGAAGTAATTGATGACATCCACAAGGTAGGGACCGAAATTGTAGGCGGATATTTACTGATTCAGGCTGAAAACCTGGATGATGCGGTTGAAATTACACGCGAATTACCGGTATATGAGTTTAATGGGTATGCTGAGGTAAGGCCGTTTAAGATTTATAGTTAGCTTATTAAACAGAAGCGTTCCGTCTCTCACCCCGGAACGCCTTTTCAACTAAATCCCGTATCTCATGTTTTGGATACAAGTTCTTTTAAAAAATTTCATCATATTAATCGCAACTATGATGCCACATATATAATTACCTTATTATCAATTAAATAATACAAAACCCGCCCTCTTAACATATCAAAAGCGAACGTTCAACGTCCGCCTTTTGACAGTCTTGTTAGTTGACTAGAAGAAATTAGGATAGACCTAATCATGATACCAACTAATCTCTGATTAACAATCTCTAATTAACTAACCTACTCACTCCTTAAACTCATTACCGGATTAGCCACAGCCGCTTTAAACGCTTCGTAGCTTAGGGTGCATAGCGCGATTAGAATGGAGCTTATTCCCGCCAGTATAAATATCCACCACGATAGATCGATACGATAAGCAAAATCCTGCAACCACGAGTTCATAGCCAGCCAGCCTAATGGCGCTGCAATGATGAACGCTACGATAATCAGCTTTACGAAATCTGCCGCAAATAAACCAATCAGTTGCGCTAATGACGCGCCAAGAACCTTGCGCACACCAAATTCCTTTACACGCTGTTCGGCGGAGAACATCACCAGGCCCAGCAAGCCTAAACAGGAGATAGCTATGGCCACCACGGCAAACACAACAGACAAAGTGGAAATGATCAGTTCGCTGCTATATAGTTTTTTGTATTCCTGGTCGACAAACTGATAGCTGAACGGGTAATCAGGATTGATACTCTTGTATACCTTTGCCAGGCTTTCCAATGCTTCCTTAGTTTTTCCAGGTTGGGTTTTAGCGATGATCACCCCAAAATACTCGCCCTCTTTTACATCCAGCAGGATCGGTTTGATCGGTTCGTGAAGTGACTGCGTATGATAATCCTTCAATATACCGATAATATGTCCGCGCTTGTTCCAGGCCTGTACCCATTGGCCTATCGGGCGTTTCATATTCATTTCTTTAGCGGCCTCTTCGTTGATGAGGAAGGCATCAGTAGAATCACTGGGGTTAGTTGGCGAAAAATTCCGACCTTCGGCCATTTGCAGTTTCATCAGCTTCACAAAGTCAAACCCCACAGACGCAGGTTTTACACCCACCGTAAAGTTCTTTTCCTTTCCCTGCCAGGTAATTTCGTCATCGTACACCACAAAATTCATTGCCTGTGGCACCTCAGTAGTACGGTCGATCATCGCGATGCCGGGCATCGTCAAAGCCTGCTGTTTAAACAATAAATATTTATCTTTCTTAGACAATGCCCCCTCAATACGGGTATAGATCATATTTTCCTTGTCATATCCAAGGTGGGTGCTCTGCACATAATCGGTTTGCCGGGTGATGACGATGGTCGCGATTAACAAAATAATCGAAAGTACAAACTGAAATATCGGCAGACCCTTGCGGAACCATACAGCGCCTTGCGTGAATTTGAGCGTGCCTTTTAAAATCCTTACCGGCTTTAAGGATGAGAGGTATAGTGCCGGATAACTCCCGGCCAGTATGCCTGTGATCAGCATCAGGCCGACTAGTGAAAGCCAAAATGAAATATGTGCCAATGGAAAACCCAACTGCTTGCCGGTAAACAGATTAAACGAGGGCAGTAATGCCAGCACTAAAACAATCGACAACAACATCGCTAAAAAGGAAAACATCAGCGATTCGCCAAAGAACTGCCCGATCAAACTGCTTCGGGTTGAGCCTACCACCTTGCGGACCCCAACCTCCTTAGCCCGTTTTACCGAACGGGCGGTAGCCAGGTTCATGAAGTTAATGCATGCGATGATCAGAATGAAAATGGCTACCTCGCTGAATATTTTCACATATTCTATTCGACCAGCCGTCGGTTTGCCGTTCACAAAAATATTGTGGAGATATTGGTCGCCGAAACGTTGCAACCCAACATGAAATTGAACTCCTTTTGGTAGCGTAAGCTTTGGTTGCAAATATTGATTGATCGCTGCCTCAATATGACTGACATTTCCATTATCGGCCAGTTGTATATAAGTTTCAAAATTATTGGATGACCAATCAATCCGTCTTTGCATTTCCCAATTGATCACAAAGTCGAACTTGAGCGAGCTTGCGGGTGGCACATCTTCAAAAACGCTGCTCACTATAAGATTATAAGCATTTTCGAAACGGATGGTCTTACCGATTGCACGCTGCGGGCCGCCAAAAAATGCTTCGGCTGTATGGCGTGATATGGCAATATTACTTTTATCCTTTATTGCC
>JAFAKI010000385.1 GCA_019235595.1 Mucilaginibacter sp.
CTCAAACTCTGCTGATTGCTAGCATAATCCGGACTCACTCCACCATGCTGAATAATATCTGCCACCAGTTTTTTCAACTCGTTCATATCGCGCTTCATATCAAACAGCACTTTGTATAGTATGTCACGTTCAGAAAAATCTTCTTTGGGTTGATTTTCCAGTCGCATCGGCAGATTACGGGTGGTCGATTCCGCAGGAATATAATTCAATAGAATTGGAGCGGTGATCAGTCTGTCGCGTTCCAGTACAGCTAATTGCTCAGCCATATTTTTCAGCTGACGCACATTACCCGGCCACGAGTAATTAACCAAAAGCTGCTGGGCTTCGTCATCCAGCTGGATTGGCGGCGTACGGTATTTGTCGGTAAAATCAGCTGTGAACTTTCTAAAAAGCAGGTAAATGTCTTCTTTCCTGTCACGCAACGCTGGTATGCGCAGTGGGACTGTATTTAAACGATAATACAAATCTTCACGGAATTTACCATTCTTTACAGCCTCATATACATCTACGTTGGTAGCGGCAATTACCCGCACATTGGTTTTCTCCACTTTTGATGAACCTACCTTTATGTACTGGCCCGATTCCAACACGCGCAGTAAACGTGCTTGCGTACCCAAAGGCATTTCGGCGATTTCATCTAAAAAGATGGTACCGCCATTTACAGTTTCAAAATATCCTTTGCGTTCGCCAACGGCACCGGTATAAGCGCCTTTTTCGTGACCGAACAATTCTGAATCGATAGTGCCTTCCGGGATAGCGCCACAGTTAACGGCAATAAAAGGGCCGTGCTTGCGTGGACTCATCTGGTGGATGATATGCGAAAACACCTCCTTACCGCTACCGCTTTCGCCTGTAATCAATACTGATATATCTGTTGGAGCAACCTGGTTGGCAATGGTAATAGCCCTGTTCAGCAAAGGCGAATTACCGATAATCCCAAATCGCTGTTTTATTTCTTGTACTTCCATGTTTTAGAATCAAGAGTCAAGAACCAAGAGTCAAGACTTGATTTTATTTTAAATTTTCTCTGAATGCAAAAATCATTTTTTGCAATTCTGTATTTAGCTCTAAACAATCTTTCAACTTTTTAGCGTCTCCATACTTTCTGCGCTCACATATAAGTAAATGAGTTTACAATTCATAGGAAGACGTTAGTGCAGTAGTTAAAAACTCGGAAAAATGGTTTGTTGTACGTTTTCCCGAACCTTCAGCAATATTCGACGGTATAGAACAAGAAGACCGATTAATTTGATCAATTAAATTAAATCTTTCACTCATTGGCAGCTCTTCAATATAATAAAGAGCCGTACCCGTTAGATCCAATGCCTTTTGCCAAATTTTCAAGTTCTTAAAATTATGCATAGATAAATGTTTTTTATTTCTTGATTCTTGGCTCCTGACTCTTGGTTCTACTCTATTACGGTTCCGATCAACGTTGCAGTAGTCGTTCTCTCCACCAATACATTTACGTACTGGCCTGGTTTATAATTTTCGCCTACCGGGAAAACAACCATAGCATTATGATCGTTTCGACCGCAATAGTCTTTGTCTGATTTTTTTGAAAAGCCTTCGATTAAAACTTTCTGCACCTTGCCTATCTGCTGTTGCAAACGCAGGTAAGAGTATTGCTGTTGCTTGGCCACTACTTCTTTCAGTCGGCTACTTTTTACAGCTTCCGGGATATCATCTGCATAGCGTTTAGCTGCTAAAGTGCCTGGCCGTTCCGAGTACATGAACATGTAAGCAAAATCATACTGCACATAATCCATCATGCTCAGGGTATCTTGGTGTTCTTCGTCAGTTTCGGTGCAAAAGCCGGTGATAACATCCGTTGAAATGGCGCACCCAGGGATGATTCGGCGAATAGCATCAACACGGTTAATATACCACTCGCGGTCGTAAGTACGGTTCATCAGTTCCAGTATGCGGCTATTGCCCGATTGCACCGGTAAGTGAATATAGTTGCAAATATTCTCGTACTTGGCTATAGTATAAAGCACTTCGTCAGTAATATCTTTTGGGTGAGAAGTAGAGAAACGAACGCGTAGATCAGGGTGGATTAGAGCCACCATTTCAAGCAAATTGGCAAAATTTACCACGACACCGTCCACTTCTGACTCCTGACTTCCGACTTCCGACTTCTGACCTCCGCCTTCTGCCTGCCATTTATACGAATCCACATTCTGTCCCAGCAATGTCACTTCGCGATATCCCTGGTTAAACAGGTCGGTACACTCCTTTACTATAGATTGTGGTTCGCGGCTGCGCTCGCGGCCACGGGTAAATGGCACTACGCAGAACGAACACATATTGTCGCACCCACGCATGATCGACACAAAGGCGTTGATGCCATTGCTGTTCAGGCGTACAGGGTTAATATCGGCATAAGTTTCCTCGCGGGATAGCAATACGTTTACCGCTTTTTGTCCGTCATCTACTTTATCTATCAATCCCGGCAGGTCGCGGTAAGCATCGGGACCAACCACTACGTCAACCAGTTTTTCTTCTTCAAGGAATTTTGATTTCAATCTTTCCGCCATGCAGCCTAACACACCAACCACCAGTCCGGGGTTTTTCACTTTGGCTACAGTAAATTCTTTCAGCCGGTTACGCACACGCTGTTCAGCGTTCTCGCGGATGGAACAGGTATTAATAAAAATCACATCGGCATTGCTGTAATCGCCTGTGGTTTCAAATCCTTTGTCCGACAAAATAGAAGCGACGATCTCGCTATCCGAAAAATTCATGGCGCAGCCATAACTTTCAATATAAAGCTTGCGACCATTATTCTTTCCATCTTTAGGCTCCAGCATTAAAGCCTCCCCCTGCCTGCTCTCGTCGTGTGTTTTATCAGGAATAACCAAATCCATCATTTACTATAAAATTGAACCGCAAAATTACACAAAATTTAGAATTTAATGACAGTTTGTCACGTTTAACAAAACCAAATAGTCAATTGTTATGTAGTGTGATTGTAAAAAAGATAACTAAGCATACAGTTGAACTGTCCAAAGTTGGCTAACTTGGCGACGAGAGATACGTATACAACACAACCGAAACCGGTTAGCAATAATAAGATGGCAATAAAGCTCTTTAAACATACAAAGCAAAAAATATGGATCACCATCCTCCTGGCACTAACGGGGATCGTCCTGATGCTGGCTTTTATTGTTAACCAATACTGGTCGCCAATATTGGCTAAAAGAGTGAAAAGCGTGGTTTTTACCAGTACGGGAGGTTTATATACGATCGATTTCTCGGACGCCAAGTTTCATATCTTAAAAGGCGAGTTAGATATCTATAACATCACCCTAAAACCAGATACGGCGGTATATAATCAAAAACTTAAAGCTCACCTGGCGCCAAACAACCTCGTCGAGTTGCACGTAAAGCGTTTGATCATTTCCCATATGCACCCCTTTATGCTCTATTTTCAGCATAAACTGGAGATTGGACGTATTGTGTTGAGTGAGCCAGAGCTAAATGTCAGTTATCAGCAAAATCATTTAAAAGATACGGTCGAGAAGGATCACCGCACGATATATCAAAAGATGGCGGGTACACTTAAATCAATCCGTATCGGGGAGGTCATTTTAGGCGACATTAAACTAAAGTACCAGGATTATTCGGGAAATAAACTCGCTATATCCGAACTGAAGGAGATGAATTTAAGTGCATCGGATCTGCTGATCGATTCTGCTTCACAGTCGGACAAATCACGAATGTTTTACTGCCGCGATATTGTTGCCGAACTAAACAACTATA
>JAFAKI010000296.1 GCA_019235595.1 Mucilaginibacter sp.
CACCTTCAGGTTAAAACTGGTGGGTCTGTTCGGATCTTTTTTTCTGAAAAAATACATGAACAAATTTAACAAAAAAAGAAGGCTCTCCGAAACCGGAGAGCCTTCTGCTATTATTGCAATGAATAATTATTTTTTGAATTCAACACGACGGTTCAGGATACGACCTTCTTCGGTTGAGTTATCTGCAATCGGGTGAGTTTCGCCGAATGCTTTTACTTTGATACGTTTTGCATCAACACCAGAGTTAACTAAGTAAGTTTTTACTGAGTTAGCGCGGTCTTTAGATAAACGCATGTTGTGAGCAGCAGTACCTTCTGATGAAGCAAAACCGTCTAATTCGATCTTAGAACCAGCGTTAGAACGCAGATCAGCTGAAGTAGCGTCAAGAACTGGGTAAGAAGAAGTTCTCAATACTGAGCTATCGAATTCGAACTGGATGTTAGAGTATGCTTTTGCTTCACCTGGTTTTTGTTTCATTACGAATAATGAAGTGTCAATTTTAGGGAATACAATTGGACAACCAGAACCGTCAACAACAGTACCAGCAGGAGTGTTTGGACATTTGTCGAATTGATCAGAAACACCGTCACCGTCAGAATCTTTCTTCAGGTCGTTAACTGCATTTTCAACATTGCCAACACGGCCTTTTAAAGCTTCTACTTCCTGACGAAGAGCTGCATCATACAGTTCGTCATACATCATAGCAACTGGGTTTACCCAATCCAGATTTGGTTTTGATTTAGGACCGAAAGTATATTCTAAGCCTGCGTAGCCATAAGAATATTTGTTTTCAGCTGGGTAGTTTGCGTGAACACCGGTCAGGTTGAAGCCATCGATGAAGTTTTCAGTGTAACCAAGGTTCAGAGCAAATTGATCAGACAATTTGAATTTAACACCAGCGCCAACCGGGATTACTAATTCTTTAACATATGATCCTGAGCCGCTAGTACCAGCGTGACCACTGTAGTCAATAATCAGGTTAGTTTGTGAGTTGTCTGAATAAACTTTTGGTTGGTACCATGCTAAACCAGCACCACCGTGTAAGAAGAAATTAATAGCATTTGTACGGTGTAAGAAGCTTAACGAACCTACGTTAACAACACCGCTTAAAGTAGCCTGGTAAAATGTGGTTTTAAAGCTTCCCGCTTGTAAACCTGTCTGGCTATCAGTAGTGAAGCCAGGATTGCTGAATTTTGCTTCGTCGCTACCTTTGATCTGACCACCGCGCACGTCTAATTGTAAACCAAATGCATGTGATAGTTGATCTCTTAAGCTAACGCCAAAGCCTAAACTTGGTTGATTGTGGTTGAAATTGTTAACACCACCTGTTGCAACTGTAGGCGCTGTTACTCCAACGTTTACGCCAACACTCCACGTGTTGTACTGTTTAGTGCCACCAAATAATTTGGCAGTACCGGTTGCTGCTGATGCCTTTGTCGAATCTGGTTTTGCTGCTGTTTGTGCACTCACCACACTGACAGCCAGCAAAGACGCGAAAGAAAGGGCGACTGTTTTTTTTAATGTAGAATAGTTCATAGTTTTAAGATTAAACAATTTAATTGTGATTTTTTTTCCAAAATTAGTAATTATGTTTGACTTCATTACCAAACATTGTTCCAAAATTTGTCTTTTGGTAATACAAATAAATAAAAATAATTGTTTGGAAAAAATTAATTATACCGATAATAATGAAATACCTTCCTGTAGATAAAAATTTATTTACTTTTAATAGAAAAAATTTCGTCAAAAGAATAAAGACTAACTCGATAGCCATTTTTCATTCCAATGACGAATTCCCAAGAAACGGTGATCAAACGTTTATTTATAAGCAAAATCCTGACTTTTATTACTTAAGTGGTATCGATCAGGAGCAAAGTATACTTGTTTTGTACCCTGATTGTCCTAATCCATTATACAAAGAAGTACTTTTTTTAAGACAAACCAACGAGCATATAGCAGTTTGGGAAGGACATAAATATACCAAAGAAGAAGCAAGGGCAGCATCGGGTATAGAAAACATACAGTGGCTTAACGAATATGATACCATACTGCATAGTATTATTAATTATGCTGACAATATCTACATCAATACAAATGAGAATGATCGGTATAGTCATTCGGTTCCGTATAGGGATATAAGAATGTATGAACAGCTCAAACAAAAATACCCTTTGCATAATTACGAACGCTCGGCGGTTATTTTGCGTGACCTGAGAACTGTGAAATCAGATATTGAAGTTGAGTTAACCAGGAAGGCTTGCGAAATCACCAGGGATACTTTCGTTCGCGTGCTGAAGTTTATGAAACCCGGCGTTACTGAGTATGAGATAGAAGCGGAGGTCACTCACGAATTTTTACGTCAACGCGCCACGGGACACGCCTATAATCCAATCATTGCCTCCGGACCAAATGCAAACGTGTTACATTATATAGACAATAACCAGATTTGTAAAGACGGCGATGTTGTGCTTTTTGATTTTGGCGCCGAATATGCCAATTACAATGCCGACATGACAAGGTCAATACCTGTAAACGGCCGTTTCAGCAAACGTCAGCGGGATGTGTATGATGCGGTGTTAAGGGTAATGAAAAGCGCGACCGGTATGATCAAAGCCGGAGCGGTATTAACCGAATACCAGGATGAGGTAGGTAAAATAATGACCAGCGAACTAATCGGTTTAAAGTTGCTGGATAAGCACGATGTAGAGAAACAGGACCCGAAAATGCCATTGTATAAAAAATACTTTATGCATGGCACATCACATCATTTGGGCCTGGATGTACATGATTTCGCTAATCGGTATAATCCTTTTGAAGTAGGTAATATCTTAACCTGCGAACCAGGCATTTATATTCCGGCAGAAGGATTAGGCATACGTTTGGAAAATGATATCCTTATTACGAAGGATGGGAATCTTGACTTGATGGCCGACATTCCGCTCGAAGCAGAACACATAGAAGAGATAATGAACAGTTAGGAAGTCGGAAGTCAGAAGTCGGAAGTCGGATTTTGGGTTTCGGAGTATTTTTCTGCGAATAAATAAATATTGAAACCGGTTTGTTTTACAGCCTCTGAAACCGATTGGTACAATTCAGCCTTATTGATATTGGCCATCCTTTTTTGCTGGATAAGCTTGTAAGCTTTTTCTGTTAACAGGTATTCTTTGTGGTTATTTCTCTTTTCGGTGTGGGCATAAGTGAAATTGCAGATTTCATCTATGCCGTTATTTTGTGAGGCTATTGTCTTAAAAACAGGTATTTCGGTTCCTTTTTGCTGAACCATCTTTTTCAGGTTATTGGCAAATACATCGGCACCATCTCTATCGGCCTTATTGACAATAAAGGCATCTGCTATTTCCATCAGACCTGACTTGATGCTTTGTATTTCATCACCGCCTTCAGGAACCAATACAACAAATGTGATATCGGCCAGCCCGGCTATTTCCACTTCCGACTGGCCTACGCCAACAGTTTCAACCAGCACATAGTCAAAACCGGCTGCTTTCAACACGTCGGTCATCTCTATAGTTTTGGTTGATAAGCCACCTAACGAACCGCGTGTAGCTAGCGATCGGATAAAAACATTCGGATGATTAAAATTCGACGCCATCCTTATCCTGTCGCCCAATAAAGAACCAAAATTGAACGGCGAAGTAGGATCGATAGCCAGCACGGCGATTTTTTTTCCCTGATCCGCAAAATTGGTAATAACTGCATTTACTAAGGTGCTTTTACCAGCTCCCGGCGGTCCGGTTACGCCTATCACAGGTATGTTTTTTGTAAATGTCAGGCTTTTTAAAAGCTGACCGGCTCCGGACAGATTGTTCTCAACAATAGTCAAAGCACGGGCAACCGATTTGAAGTCATTGCAGTCAGGCTTGATATTGTGTTTTGATCCGGGCATTTATACAAGTTGTTAAAGTAGCAAAAATATAAGGTATTTAAATAAACGACACATCCGCTGCAAGGATTGGTCAGAATAAAATGTTAAGATATAGGATATAAACTATATTTGGCATTCAAAAAATACAGGTATCCGGATGGGTTTTAAAAAAAGCGTTTCAATAGTTATACCTAATTATAATGGTAAGCATTTATTAAAGGAGTACCTGCCGTATGCTATCGACGCTATTAAAAACGCTGATACCACCTATGAAATCATAGTAGTGGATGATTGCTCCACAGATGATTCAGTAGCGTTTGTTAAAAAAGAGTTCCCGCAAATAAAGCTGATTGCCAATCATCAAAACAGAGGTTTTTCCCATACCTGTAATTGCGGTATAGAGGAAGCTCAGTATGAGTTAATTTTCCTTTTAAATTCCGATGTAAAGCTCACGCCGGATTATTTCGACCATCAGTGGAAATACTTTTCGCAGCCGGATACCTTTGGTGTGATGGGGCGAATCATAGATATGGAAGGTGACCACATTCAGGATGCAGCCCGCATGCCCAAATTCAACGGCTTGAAATTAAAGACGGGCTACTTCTACTACACTGATAATGCAGATGACAGGTTATATACCATGTACCTTTCAGGCGCTAACGCCTTGATTGATGCTGAAAAGCTAAAAGAGCTGGGTGGCTTTGATGAAATCTTCTCACCTTTTTATAGTGAGGATATGGAATTGAGCATCAGGGCATGGCGGTTAAACTGGAAATGCTACTATGAGCATAGGGCCATTTGCCGCCACCGTCTGTCAGCCACAACAAAAAACTATAAAACACCGCAATGGGTAAAGCGGGTTTATTTCCGCAATCGTTTTTACTTTCATGTTATCCATTTTAATGCCTTTGCATCTTTCTTGTATTACTGCCAGATTACGTTGGTTGACCTTCTGCCTAAACTATTAGCAGGGCAATTTTGGTTATGGAAAAGTTATGTCGAGCTGTTCAAAAGCCGCAGCATAATTCAACAGCGCAGGTCTGAATTTAAAAAGTTAATGGATAGGCATCAAAGTAATACTTCAATTTTTGATGTGGTAAAGAATATTAAAGATTCTATAACAGACTTGTCAATTATACGATTTAAGCCATAAATACAGTTCATCATATATTATGAATATCTGTTAGCTTTGCATTTTTAAAATTTTAATGAAAACTTATTTCAGGCTGCTGTCCTTTGCCAAACCAATTGAAAAGTTCGCTATACCTTATATATTATACACACTGCTATATGTGATACTGAGCTCATTGGTATTTCCCCTGCTTATTCCATTGCTCAACACTCTTTTTGATAATAATAATGCTTGTGTTACCAAAACTGTTGCTGCCACGGTAAAGCCCGGAAACTTCCTAAATATACAGGGGTGGTTTAATTACTATATGAACTATTTCATACAAGTACATGGCGCCTGGGGCGCTCTGCAGTTTGTATGCACCACTATTATTATTACAATAGTTCTTGGTAACTTATTCCGGTACCTCTCTGCACGAACTATGGAGAATTTGCGGATACACACGCTATTAAATATGCGTAAACGAGTTTTTGATAATGTGATGGATTTGCATCTTGGATATTTCAATAATGAGCGCAAGGGAGATATTATTTCTAAGATTGCTTCGGATGTGCAGGTAGTACAGTTTTCCGTGACCGCAACTTTGCAGGTTGTTTTTAAAGACCCTGTACAGTTGATTGTCTTCATGGTTATGCTCTTTTTAATTTCAGTGAAGTTGACCTTGTGGTCGTTGCTGGTTGTTCCTGTTTCCGCATTCATCATCTCGCGTATTGTAAAGAGGCTGAAGTCGCAGGCTATTGCGGCGCAGCAAAGCTATGGCAACATGATAAGCTACCTGGACGAAGCGCTCTCCGGTGTCAAGATCATTAAAGCATTTAACGCGACCGACTTTATAAAACATCGTTTTCATGCCGAAAACAAACGATATTCAAAAATCATGCGATCTATGGCCAAGCGTCAGCAATCCGCTTCGCCGGTATCTGAGATACTAGCCGTCACCATGATCTCATTTATTGTTCTTTATGGAGGTTATCTTATCCTTAATAAAAGGTCCGATCTTAACGGCGGCCAGTTTATAGCTTACATCGCTATTTTTTCACAGATCATGCGTCCTGCAAAATCGATATCTGATTCATTCAGCAATATACATTCCGGAATAGCCGCTGGTGAACGTGTTCTGGCATTGATCGATGAAAAACCGCAAATAACTGACGTTCCTGGCGCAAAAGATATCAAAGAGTTTAATGAAGGTATTCATTTTAATAATGTATCCTTTTCTTATCCTGGCAGAGAAGTATTGAAAAATATCAACCTTACTGTTCCGAAAGGAAAGACTATCGCTTTGGTTGGCCCTTCGGGAGGGGGGAAATCAACCCTGATGGATTTGATTCCGCGATTTATTGAACCGCAGTCAGGCGAGATATTGATCGACGACAAGAATATTCAGGGAGTAACTATGCACTCCCTTCGTTCCTTGATGGGGGTTGTCAACCAGGAATCGATCCTCTTTAACGATTCCATTTATAACAATATAGCCTTTGGTAAAGCAAACGTTACCCAGGAAGAAGTAGAGGCCGCTGCCCGGATTGCCAATGCCCATAACTTTATTATGGAGACGGAGAATGGGTATAATACCAACATTGGCGACCGCGGCACTAAGCTTTCGGGCGGTCAAAGGCAACGTATTTGTATTGCGCGGGCGGTATTGAACAACCCACCGATCATGCTTTTGGATGAGGCCACCTCCGCATTAGATACCGAATCGGAAAAATTGGTGCAGGAAGCATTAAATAACCTGATGAAAAACCGCACATCGCTTATCATAGCTCACCGCTTAAGCACCATCCAAAGTGCAGATAATATTATTGTGCTGGAGAGCGGTGAAATTGTAGAAGAAGGCAACCACCACCAGTTGATTGGCAACAATGGCCTCTACAAAAGGCTCATCGATATGCAAACTTTTCAATCATGATAAAATCAATATAAACTATGCCACAGTTGCAATCCAGGAAAATTATAAAGGATGAGGTTTTTGAGTTTGAATTTTCGATTTGCACTCTTGTGACCAATTTACAGGAATACGGTGAAATGTACGACTCGTTCATCAAAGCGGGTTTTACGACAGAGAAATGTGAGTACCTTTATATAGATAATAGCGAACAAAATACTTTTGAAGCGTTTAAAGGTCTGAACCGCTTTTTGAGGGAAGCGAAAGGTGAATATATCATTTTATGCCATCAGGATATATTATTACAGGAAAGCGGAAAAAATGATTTGCAGAAAAAGATAAAAGAGTTGGAACAAGCCGACCCGAACTGGGCGGTATTAGGAAATGCTGGCAGTGTTAATATAAAATATAGAGCTTTGCATATTACCCATGCTTCGGGAAAGAAAGGAAAGGAAAAATACCTGCCTATCCGTTCGGAAACTCTTGACGAGAATTTCTTAATTGTGAAAAGCAGTGCCAATTTGGCTTTATCCGGCGATTTGGCGGGTTTCCATATGTATGGAGCCGACATTTGCCTGATAGCAGATATTTTAGGATATAGATCCTATGTAATTGAATTTAGGCTTCTGCATAAAAGTGATGGTAATGCTGATGAAAAATTTTATGCGCTGAAACGAAAATTGATCTGGAAATATGCAAGGGCGTTCCGCTCAAGGTTTATGGGTACGACAGTAACCAGATTCTATCTATCTGGCAATAAACTTTTAAGCCTTTTGGGAAATACAAGGTTCGTATTATTTGCAGCCAGGCAATATTATAAAATTTTTAAACCGAAGAAGATTTATCACCGTAGGATATCGGACGGAATTTGATGAGGATGGAGTCGCTCATATTTAGCGAACAACGATTTGTATATAAAACAAAAGATCCGCTTAATTAAGCGGATCTTTTGTTTCTAGAAGCAGTTATTTAGTTATTGAAATTTTATCCCTATACCAAACTGCCAAACCTGGTTACGATAATCGGGGATTGGAGAGTTCTGGTCATAAGTATTTGATGACAGGTCGATCACGTAACGGGCATGAATATCAACATTTGGGTTAAGATCGATGCTCACACCAAAGGCTCCTGATACCAGGCTTTTGTTATTGCTATCGGTGTAGTAGCTTTCACGGCTAACGGTAAAACCATTATCAAAAGTAGTAGTACTGGTCAGCGGAATATTGATTTGCGGGCCGATCAGAAAATTGAAACCGCGTACAAGGCGGAATTTTGCCAGCAAAGGAATATCAATATAATTGTTGCGCTGGGTTAAAACACCATCAGTTGTATTGGCCTGGTAACCTTTTTGTGAAAACAATACTTCGGGCTCAAAAGATAATGGATATACCAGGGGAATATTGGCCACTAAGCCAGCATTAAATCCTACGATACCGCTTGTGCTGTACCCCGTATTGTCGGAAGATACTGTGTTTGCAAGACTAACACCACCTTCAATACCAACACTTGGGCGATAAAAATCATCCTGGCGTTGTACCGGACGACGGACAACGCGACGCGGGCCATAATAATAAGTTTGGGCGCTTACAGATCCTGCAACCAGCAGGCATATAGCTAAAATAAAAATGTGTTTCATTAGAGTAAGTTTTTTATAGTTCGTTGATTTTTTAGAGTGAAACACAACAAATAGGTTTAGTTGTTATTGAAAATTTTTTAATTAGGGTTTAAGTTTGGTTGAAATCGTTGAAGATGTTATAAAGGTTATAGACGTTATAGAGGTTGTTATGATTGAAGAGGTTTAGAACATAACTTTTACAACTTTTATAACCTTTATAACCTTTTCAACCACTCCAACCTTTACAACTAATCTGCTACATTTGAAACCTCTATGGATCAATTTAAAAAAGGGTTAAAATTTACATCCCTGTTTGTTTTGCTTATGAGCAGCCTGTCTGCTTTCTCGCAGCAAAAAGTTAGTTATATCAATCTGCTAAACCGGCAAAATCACTGGGTGGATTCGGTCTATAAAAAGCTAAGCCATAAACAGCGTGTGGCGCAGTTATTCTTTGTGAGGGCGCATACTGATCGCGGGCAAGCTTTTGAGGATTCGGTGGGCAATGTGATCAAGGATCAGCAGATCGGCGGACTGGTATTTTTCCAGGGAGGGCCGGTACGGCAGTTAGATCTAATCAATAAGTATCAGAAATTGGCCAGAGTACCTTTGCTTGTCGCAATGGATGGCGAATGGGGTGTGGGTATGAGGCTTGATTCAACTATTTCCTATCCATATCAAATGACTTTGGGTGCTATACAGGACAATACCCTGATATACAAAATGGGACAATTTGTCGCTTACGACTTTAAACGTTTAGGTATGCAGATTAACCTGGCGCCTGATATGGATGTAAATAATAACCCCGGTAACCCGGTGATCAATTACCGTTCATTTGGGGATAACAAATACAACGTTTCAGCTAAAGGCATAGCCTATATGAGAGGCATGCAGGACGGTGGCTTGCTGACAACCGCCAAACATTTCCCTGGCCATGGCGATACTAATGTGGATTCACACCTCGATTTACCCTTGTTACCGTTCAGTAGGGCAAGGTTGGATACGCTGGAAGAATATCCCTTCCGCCAGGCTATTAAAGCGGGCATAAGCGGGGTGATGATCGCACATATGGATATCCCGGTGCTGGATTCGACAAAAAACCTGCCGTCAACTTTATCGCGCCCCATTGTAACCGGCACGCTAAAGGATTCACTTGGATTTAAAGGCCTGGTGATGTCTGATGCGATGGAAATGAAGGCCGTAGTAAAATATTTTCCTGAAGGCGAAGCTGATTTGCGTGCTTTTATAGCCGGTAATGATATTATCGAACTATCAGAAGATTCAAAGAGGGCAATTGACATTATTAAAAAAGCGGTGCGCCAGAAAAAAATAACCAAGCAGGAGTTTGAAGCAAAAGTCAAAAAAGTTTTAGCCGCCAAATACTGGGCCGGTTTGAATCATTATCATGAAGCATCACCCGAACATTTGGTTGAAGACCTGAATAGGGAGAGCGCCAAATCATTGGTGCAGCAACTAACCGATGCATCCGTTACACTATTAAAAGGAGATGCATCTACTGTGCAGCTGAACCCGATAGCCAAAACAGCGATCGTTAGTATTGGCGTTTCCAAGCCTACCTTATTCCAAAACGAAATAGCCCAATGGTATCTGAATAATGATACCTTTATTGTAGGTAAGGGAACACCAGCAGATGATTTGTTGGAGTTACTAGAGAAACTAAGGCACTATGACCAGGTGATTGTCAGTATAAATGACACCCGTACCCGCCCGGCAAGCAAGCTGGACTACAGTAACGGCGTAAAAATTTTTATAGCGCAACTGGCAGCCTATCCGCATTCGGTGGTTTGCGTATTTGCCAATCCATATACGCTGGCAGGTTTACCTGGAATTGAGAATAGTGGGGCATTAATAGCAGGCTACCAGATGAGCGATGAAATGCAGCGTTCGGCAGTAAAGGTGATCAACCGTGTTATCAATCCAAAGGGGAAATTACCGGTAAGGGTAAGCACTATTTTACCTTATGGCACAGGAGTTATTTTAAAATAAGTTCGACAGCATGGAAACAAAGATCAGGGCGATTGTTACCGGTGCCACCGGGATGGTGGGCGAAGGCGTATTGCAGGAATGCTTATCACATCCGCAGGTGGAGGCAGTACTAATAGTAAACCGCAAACCGTCTGGTTTTAGTCACCCTAAACTAAAAGAGATCATACATGCTGATTTTTTTGATGTTTCACCAATCGAGGATCAACTGAAGGGGTATAACGCCTGCTATTTTTGTCTGGGCGTAACCTCTATCGGCAAGAAGGAGCCGGAGTATTATAATCTCACCTACACTTTAACGATGCATGTTGCTCAAACCTTGAGTCGCCTTAATCCGGATATGACTTTCTGCTATGTGTCAGGCGCAAGCACCGACAGCACTGAAAAAGGCAGCCAAATGTGGGCAAGGGTAAAAGGGAAAACGGAAAATGACTTGGCTAAGCTTCCATTTAAACAGGAATTCAATTTTCGCCCCGGATTGATGAAAGCCGCTAAAGGAGCTAAGAATGTGCCTTCCATCTATAAATATCTCAGCTGGTTGTATCCTGTACTTCACTGGCTTTTTCCATCCAAATCATGTGATTTGGCAGAAGTTGGACAGGCGATGATCAATGTTACTTTGCAGGGTTATCCAACGCGAATTTTAGAAGTGAGGGATATTGTGGAGGCGGCGAAGAGAGTCTAAAAATTGTTCACATTCATTTTCTATTTGACGGAGGCGCGAAATATTTTCGCCGCCTTTGCTTACATTTACTTTAATCTATTATGCAATCTACTCCCAATAAATATAACGAGAAATTTCAGGAAGCTTTAGCGAGATTGAACCCCGAACAGTTGTCTGCCGTTGAGCAGATAGAGGGCCCGGTGCTGGTGGTAGCTGGTCCGGGAACAGGTAAAACGCAGATACTGGCCGCACGTATCGGTAAGATATTGTTGGAGACTGATGCCAGTGCGCACGAGATACTATGTTTAACATATACCGATGCCGGAGCGGTGGCGATGCGCAAACGTTTGTTCGAGTTTATCGGGCCGGATGCTTACCGGGTGAACATTTATACTTTCCACGCTTTTTGTAACGAGGTGATCCAGGAAAACCTGGACTATTTTGGTAAGCTGAACCTGGAACCATTATCTGATCTGGATTCTGTAGCCTTATTTCAGGAGTTAGTGAACGACTTTCCAAACGATCATTTATTGAAGCGTTTTACGGGGGATATCTATTACGATGTACCGCGCTTGAAGAACCTGTTCTCAGTAATGAAACGGGAAAACTGGGACGAGGAAATGATCCGCAGGGCTGTGACTGAATATTTAGAAGATCTGCCTAACCGTGAAGAATATATTTATAAGCGCGCCAACGCCTCAAAAGGTATTAAGGTAGGCGATCCAAAGCAAAAAGACATTGACGCCGCGCGCGATGTAATGGCCAAGTTATTGTCTGCCGTGAGCGAATACCAACGCTACGACCTCAAGATGAAAAACGGCGGCTATTATGATTATGACGACATGATCATCTGGGTGCTGAAGGCCTTTCGCGAGGACGAGGAAATGCTGCGGAAGTACCAGGAACGCTATCAATATGTTTTGGTGGATGAGTTCCAGGATACCAGCGGCTCTCAAAGCGAATTGTTAAAGTTGCTGTTGAGTTACTGGGATACACCTAATGTGTTTGTAGTAGGTGATGATGATCAGTCGATCTTCAAATTCCAGGGAGCCAATATGAAGAACATCCTGGATTTTGCAGGTGATCACGTCAAAACACTGAAAACGGTTGTACTAAAACACAACTACCGCTCTAACCAACACATACTGGATATCTCCAAAGCGCTCATCGGCAATAACCGTGAGCGATTAACAGGTCAATTACAACTGGACAAAAACCTGATGGCAGCCGGTGCCCGGTTTAAGGAAATGGCGCATGAACCTGAGATAAGGGAATACGAAAACCCGGCGCAAGAAATGGTGCATACCGCACACCAAATTAGGCAGCTGATAAACGGCGGGACAGCACCCGGTGAAATAGCAGTAATTTACCGCAATCACAGCCAGGTAGAAGAGCTGCTGCAATATCTTGATTCAAAAAAAATAGCGGTAAATACGCGTAGGAAAATCGACATTCTGACCCTGCCATTTGGTGAAAAGATCATCAACATACTGCGTTATCTCGCTATGGAAATGGATTCGCCTTATAGTGGTGATGAGCTTTTGTTCGAGATCATGCACTACGATTTTTTTGATATACCGCCAATCGAAATCGCCAAAGCCAGCATCGCTGTGGCCAATCAAAACTATAAAACCTCGAATAACAGTGAGCCGAAATCATCACTAAGACGATATATCAGCGAGTTAAAAACGCCTGCGCAACAAACCTTATTCGACGCACCCTCTAACCAGGAGATGAAATACCTGATGACCCATATTGATGATCTGCTGAAAGCATCGGTTAGCGTAACGCTGCAGCAGCTTTTTCAGGAACTGATTGCCAAAATGGGTATCCTGCGGTATATTATGAAGCAACCGGACAAAGGCTGGTACATCCAGGTACTGACCAACTTCTTCGATTTTCTCAAAGATGAGAGCCGTAAAAATCCGGATATCAGCGCGGGTGATTTAGTTAAAACTATCGACCTGATGCGTGACAACAATATCAGGCTGCCATTAACACAAGTGATCTATTCTGAAAATGGCGTCAATTTCCTGACGGCACATGGCTCGAAGGGCCTTGAATTTGAGCATGTATTCCTGATCGGTTGCGATAAAAAGACTTGGGACAGCAAAGGGCGGAACAACGGATTTAGTCTGCCCGATACCTTGACACAAGCACCCGATGACGAGATAGCTCAACGAGAAGAGTCGCGACGTTTGTTTTATGTAGCTTTAACTCGTGCCAAGCAACACCTCTGCGTTTCCTACGCGGCAAGAGATAAGAACGGAAAAGACCAGGAAGCCTCCCAATTTGTAGGAGAAATACTCGCAGCAACCCATTTGCGGGTTGACTATCCGCAGCCTCCCGAAGAGGATATGCTGGATTTTTACGCGACCCAGTTTAGCGAAGATGATAAGCCGAAAGTAGAGCTGATCGATAAAAATTATATCAACCAATTGCTGCAAAATTATACGCTGTCGGTTACCCATTTGAGCAATTACCTGGATTGCCCATTGCGGTTTTATTTCCAGTGCCTGATACGGGTGCCTTCGGGAAAAAGCCCGTCGGCAACATTTGGTTCGGCAGCGCACGATGCCTTGAAACGGGCTTTTCGTACCTTGAAGGAGAACGGCGATGAATTCCCACCGACTGAATTATTTATGAAGGATTTCCGCACGTATATGTTCCGTAACAGGGATTCATTTACTAAAGAGGATTTCAAACTGCGGCTAGATTATGGGGATAAAATATTGCCGCATTATTATGAGCAGAACATCCTAAGCTGGAATAAAATTGCCCTGGTGGAGCTATCGATAAAAAACATTGAGGTGGAT
>JAFAKI010000037.1 GCA_019235595.1 Mucilaginibacter sp.
TGAAAGGATCATATAATCATGTTGAAAGAAACAAAATTGGCCTGGCCTGATCTGGCCTTTGAAAACTGGAAGGATACATTGGCTACTGTACATCTGTGGACGCAGATAGTTGGGAAGATCAGGCTTAGAAAAATGCCCTGGCTAAACCACTCCTGGCACGTCACGCTTTATGTGAGCGCCAGTGGTTTAACTACACAGAGCATCCCGTATGAAAATGGCGTGTTCCAGATCGACTTTGATTTTATTCATCATGTGCTGCATATTACCACCAGCGAAGGGAATATGGCCAAGGTCGACCTCTACCCCCGCTCGGTTGCCAGTTTTTACAGGGAACTATTTGATAAGCTGCAAAGTGTGGAAATAGATGCTTACATCCATGCTTCACCCAATGAGATAGACCCGGCAATCCCTTTTGAGGAAGATGAAACCCATCACTCTTATGATGCTGAAAGAATAAATGATTTTTTCCATGCGTTGGCGAAGATTCACAATGTCTTTACCAAATTCAGGGCCCGGTTTACGGGGAAATGCAGCCCGGTTCACTTTTTCTGGGGAGCCTTTGATATGGCCGTAACCCGTTTTTCGGGGAGGCCGGCGCCGGTGCATCCCGGTGGAGCTCCGAACATCCCATTGGCTGTAATGCAGGAAGCTTATTCGCACGAAGTCAGTTCGTGTGGTTTCTGGCCCGGCAGCGAGCAGTTTCCGCACCCGGTGTTTTATGCGTACTGTTATCCCACACCTCCGGAGTTTAGCAAGCAACCGATAAAACCCAATGAAGCATTTTTTAGCGCTGAAATGGGCGAGTTTATGTTGTTATATGAAGTGGTGCAACGGTCTGATGATCCTGAAGAAATATTGATGCAGTTCCTGCAATCAACCTACGAGGCTGCAGCCAATACCGGCAATTGGGACAGGAAGTCATTGGAGTGTGATTTTTCAAGGTTTGAGAGATGATTAGGAAGGGTGTCATGCTGAGCCGGTCGAAGCATGGAGCAGGGGCCTTTGCCCACATAGTCTTCGACAAGCTCAGACTGACAACGCTCTTAAAAATCTGTACAATGTAATTTTCACGTTTAATAAATAAATTAAGTTTGGTTACAGCGGCTTATACCTACCTTTGCATTGATGAAGTTAATCGCATCTATACTGGTACTTTATTTCGGTCTGCTGATCATTCAGCCGCTTTACGGTATGGATATGGCCAAATCCGGAAAATGTGCTGCGGGTATGTGTTGTAAAGAAAAAGCGCACCATAACTCATCAAAACCTTGCGGCAGCACTTCATGTAACAGCGATTTTTGCAATCCATTTGTGCCATGCGGAATTTCGGTCGTGAGCCGGTTTGTGCAGTTTAAGTTCAACAATCCTTTGGTTGAATTAACCAGGATCGAAAAGCCTTCAATCAACGATCATATTGTCTCCAACTATTTGTCTGATTGCTGGCGGCCACCGAGGTTATCCTGATCATTTTCCAAATCGTAGCCTCACCTAAATCCTCTCCAAAGGAGAGGACTTTAAAATGAATCGCTATAAAATTAAAACCCTCTCCTTTGGAGAGGGCAGGGTGAGGCCAAAATAAAATTTAGACATTTAAAATTTAAAAGAAATGAAACCATCATGAGCGCCTTTAAAAAAAGTTAATAATTGCTCATGATAGCTTCATTACCATTAAAAAAAAATTATAGCAATGAAAAAGATAAGCTTAAGCGTAATGGCTATTTTATTGGCCGGCGCTACATTGTTTGCAGAAGGTACAGAAATGATAAAAAATCAGCCTAAAAAGGCTAAACAGGAATGCCAGGGCACATGCCTCAAAAAGTTCAAAACAGGCAAATGCACCAGCGCAGCTACCTGCTCAGATATGAGGACCTGTGGCTCGACTTGTGGTCAATAATAATATCTGCTAATACAAAGGCTCCCCCGATTTCGTTGGGGGGCCTTTGTCATTGTTATCGAAAACGACCGCTATTGGAAGGAAATTAGATTTCAGGCCTCACTCTTTTCAATTTTATCTAATACATCCATCACGCCATCTACCACCCGTAGCACTAAAAATTGTTTAGCGTCCTCAACATTCACAATCCAGGCGTTTTTGTCTTCGTAATTTATTTGGACGGTCGAATTAATAGAAAAATCGAAGTACTTACTTTTTACCATAGTCCTTATATCGGTGGGCATTTGTTTTTCGTTGCCAAAAGCCATGTGATACACCAGGCGCCCATTTTTGGTAAACTCGGCCTTGTTTACCTGGTTGTTCATAATAAAATCCACCACATAATTTTGATCGGCCTTATACCATTGGGGTTCTTCGGCGTCTTTAAATAAACTGGCAAATGATTCGGCAACCTGTTGTGATACCATTGCTTTAGTAGGTGCGCCTGAAATTGTAACTTCTTTCAGTTGTACCTGGGCAGATGCGCTGTTTACCCCAATTGTTAAAACTAACCCGGTTAACAAAAAGGGAATAATTAACTTTTTCATGATGTCTTGATTTAAATTGATTTAATAAAAGAGTTAATGCCAAGACGAGTTAATATATCTGATACAAACCTAAAGCGTTTTTTGGCAGGGATTGCAGATAGTGTACATACACTGGTAATTTGGATTTATACGACAGGGTTTTGTAGACGGAGTGCACTTTACGATAGATATTGCAGTTTATCGACCAAAACATGTTGTTGGTCATCTATTTGGCTAAAATTGAGCTAATTCCGTAACTATTGGCCGGTCAATGCGTCATATAGTTAACTGAAATTATTATCGGTATTTGATCGGGCGATCCTTTTATAAAATTTTGACCCCGATTAAGATACAACGCATCACCCCGGAACGAATTGATGAAAAAATCGTAGGAGAGCCTTTTGATATTGTTTGTCTATTCCTTGTCTGAATACATAACACAGGGCAGATAAATTTATGAAGGTATGAGGTGGAGATGTTTAATTATTGACGATGATCCGATTGTTCTGATGATCGTTAAAAAGTGGACCGACATGGTGGATCAACTGGAAGTAGTTGGTGTATGTAATACCGCTTTCGAGTCAATTGAGATCATGAAAACAGAAAGGATAGATCTACTCTTTCTGGATGTGCAACTACCCGACCTATCGGGTATTAGCTTGCTCCGAACGTTACACCATCCCCCAAAAGTAATTTTCATGTCGGCTTATAAAGAGTTTGCCGCCGAAGCTTTTGATTTAAATGCGGTGGATTATTTACTAAAGCCGATGAGTTTGGAGCGGTTTCTAAAAGCCTTAAATAAGGTGATAGCGATAGGGCGACCTCCGGAATTGGGACAGCATAAAACTATTGAGCGCGAATGCCTTTACTTTAAAGCCAACAGAAAAACGGTTAAGATATTTTTGGACGAGATTATCTATGTTGAAAGCGCCAAAGACTACATTAAAATTTACATACAATTTGGCCCGCCATTAAAGGTTAAGCATTCTTTAGCAGCCCTGGCAACCAGGTTACCGGATAATTTATTTGTTCAGGTCCATCGGTCTTTTATTGTCGCGGTTAACAGGATTACCGCCTTTACCAATTACGACGTTGAAATTGGTAAAATCGAAATACCTATCGGACGACAATACATGAGCCAATGGAAAAGATTGTCGGAGGCAAATAAAGCCCTGGTGCAAGCAAAGCAGTTAAGCTTCCGGTAATTACTTGCCCGAAGCTTTCAATGTTTCTTTGGTGGTCCCGCAATCCGGCATTTTTTTGCCTAAATATGGGTTCTTAATGGTGGATGATTCGCTCAGCCATGATTTCTTTTCCATAGGGCAGTATTGTTTGTAGAGTACCATGTCGTTGGTTCGAAATGCCTTTACCACAGCATAAATATTGTTTGAGAGGCTGCCAAAATGTTCACGCTGGTGATCAATGGCTGTTGATTCGCTGATGTGCTCGCCGTCATAACGCAGTTTCTCGGCATATTTTGTCCATGCTGCTTTTTGTTGTGCATCCATTTGGCTTACGGGAACGTCTTTCAGTGCGGCAGTGAATTTTTTAGCCTCGTCATTAGCGGCTTTGCTATTATCGGTTGCGAGGGCATTTTTTATGCCGAGGTAGCTTTTGTAAACATTATTGATGGCCGAATGCAGATCGGCAGGGGCAGCTTTTACGGTGGTTACTGCTACGAACAAAACGATGGCAGCAAGGTATTTGATAGTTTTCATTGTGCGGAATTTTATTAGGCACTAAATATACTATTTTTGCGGCCATGCAAACAGAAAGCGAGTCGCTAAAAAATAAATTCGACAGTATTATATTCGACCTTGACGGGACGCTTTGGGATTCGACCGGAAACGTAGCCCTTGCCTGGGAAGAAGCCCGCAAAAAGGTGGACTATGTAACTGAAGCCATAACAGTTGAACGTGTCAAATCTATCACCGGCATGGCTTATGATGTTATTTTCGAGGTGTTACTGCCCGATCTTGAAACCGGGAAACGCGACCATTTTAAAGCGATATGCGCGCAAAGCGAAATTGATATGCTGGATGCTAAAGGGGGCGATTTGTATCCGGGGCTTGCAGAAACCATTAAATACCTTGCAAGTAAGTATAAATTATACATTGTGAGTAACTGCCAGAGGGGTTATATCGAGACTTTTCTAAGCCATTGCCCGGTTGCGGAGTATTTCCTGGGGCATCAATGCTACGGGACTAAAGGTCAGCCAAAGGCAGAAAACATAAAAGATATAGTAAACGACCATCAACTTCATTCTCCTGTGTATGTAGGTGACACCACAGGCGACCGTGATTCGGCTACCAAAGCCGGTGTGCCTTTCATTTTTGCCAATTACGGTTTTGGAACCATTGACGGGGGAGCAGTAGCAACTCTTGGTAGTTTGGGTGAATTGGCGGAGTTGTTGTAAAGCACGCACGTCTTTGCTTCGTTCTTGCTCATGGCATGTTTTGTGTTGGGTGTCACACTGAGCCTGTCGAAGTGCGGTGCGATATGGCCTCGCCCGCGTACCCTTCGACAAGCTCAGGGTGACAACGCTCTTATGTCATTTTCTTCAGAAACCCCGGATTTTATAACTCGCAGATGCGACGAGGTATTCACTTTTCTGATATCACCGGCAATTGCTTTGAATACAGGTTTTTCTCCAAAGCATCCAGCATAAAAGCAGCCACATTACGCCTGCTGATGGTCAATGATGGTTTTGGATGATTATTCAGCGTTACTTTTACTTCTTTGATCTTTTCTGAATCAGTTAGGCCTACCGGGCGAACAATGGTCCAATCCAGGTTGGATGCTCTTAGTAAAGCTTCCTGTTTTTCATGATCGCGGTAGGGGTACCGTATGTTACTATTGTCAATCAGCCACCTGAACCAAAAGGGGGTATCCTTCTTTGTTTCAGCCACACCCCAGGCTGTTGTTATGATAACCCGCCTGATATCATGCTCGCTGGTTACTTCTATGAGTTGTTTCATGGATTCGGATAAAAAATCCTTTGACGTGCGCAGTTTTGACCAGGGGAAATCAGAAACACGGGAAATGTTAAGCGCGCTTAAAACGGCATCGCAACCCTGCATGGCGTCGGCTAACGTAAATTTGTTTAAAGGCGTGCCCTCATAAACCTCAACCAACTCGGGTTTTACCCTAAAAGCGCCTCTATGACTGACCAATACCGTTACATGATGGCCGCGTTTTAATGCCTCGTGCATTAAAATCCGTCCTGTTCTTCCGGTTGAACCCAAGATGAGAATGTGCATAGATATTTTAACAGGGTTGATAAAAACCAAATTAAATATAAATGCTGTTAGAGCAAAGTAAAGTCCACGTTATATTTATGCTTTGCATTAAACTGCCAGCTTCGGTAAGTTTTTTACTTCCTTTTCAAAGTTTTCCATCATCAATACGGCCGCGCCGATGAGTTCCGCATCAAAACCCAGGTTAGATATTAACAGTTGTGTGCTTTCAGCTAAGCGCGGGATACAGTATTTATGTAGTGCCTGTTGTATAGGGGCCAAAAGGATATTCCCGGCACGCGCACCGCGACCGCTAAGTACAATGGTTTGCGGGTTCATGATGTGGATGAGGATGGCTAGCGCTTTACCTATTTTATAGGCAGAGTCAGATAGCAGCTCGATGGCAAACTGGTCACCTTTGTTTCCCGCATCCAATATATCATCGAGCAACGCTCTTGTTGGGACAGCGCTCGTGCTTTTTACGCTCGTTGCTCTTCCGCTGTTTATGCCTTCTATTGCTTTGCTGGCTACCACCTGCATCGAAGCGAATGTTTCCAAACAGCCGCGCTTACCGCAGGTGCACAATGCGTCATCATCTGATATAGGGATATGGCTCAGTTCACCTGCAAAACCGTTATGCCCCCTGAATATTTCACTGTCAATAATCATCCCTAACCCAATGCCCCAGCCCACGTTGATCACCATCACATTTTGCTGCGCCTTGGCTATACCAAAACGTTGCTCGGCAAGTGCAATAAGGCTCGCGTCGTTATCGATGTAAACAGGCAAACCGGTCTCGTCACGCAAGTACTGGACCAGGCTTTTACTGCCCGCATTTAAGTAAGTGTAGTTGATGCCCTGACGCACATTGATAAAGCCCGGCATACCCATTCCGATACCTGCAATTTTATCCTTTGGTATCCCTGACTTAAGAATATAACTATTGATGCTTTTAACCAGTATGCCCAACGCGTCGTCATTGTTTAATAACCTCAAGTCAAATATCAATGAGTCGGCAACCGGCCTGTTCATAAGGTCGAGCAATTGGATGCGCGTTGAAAGCTGGTCCATGGCGACCGCCAGGATGTACATAGCATCCGGCTTGATGGAATACAATAATGGACGGCGGCCACCGCTTGATGGGGCATAGCCATGCTCTACTACAAAGCCTTCGGCGATCAGTTCGTTTACCGCTTTGGTGATAGAAGGGATGCTTTTATCAAAAAGTTCGCTCAACTCCGCGCATGATAACGCGGTGTCGAAATACAGCTGTTTAACGATCAGATTTTTTAACTGAACGCTTTTTACAGTCTTCGGTTTTATTTCCATCAAGTAATTTAGGTTATCGTGGCTTTAGAAAGCGCTAAAACTTCTTAAAATATTTATAAAAGTATGTAATTAGAAAATAATCTGCAAGTGTTTAATTGTAGCAGGTACACCAATAAATTTTGGTGGATTTGATTCAGAGTTGATGTGACTTAATGATAGAAGTTTTTGTATTCTTCATCCATGTCGGCGATATCGGCTTCGTGAGGTGCTCTTGATGGATCAAATAAATATAATGTATAAAGCTGAGCTAAAGTATCAATTCTGACTACTGACATAGCGCCGTTACTTTGTACAAATTTTAGGTATTTACATTTATCAAATTGACGGGTATCTATCAATGTAAGTTTTTGAGCCTTTAAAACGGAATCGGCAATACTTGCATAATATACATCATCATCAGCTACAGTGTAGAAGTCGGCATTACCGTATTGCCTCTTTCTTTTTTCTAATGTGGCGGTGTCTAACCACACTGATATAGCAGAACGTTGGGTAACAAACAATGTATCTTTATTCTTTATGTGTTTTTGTTTTTTGTGCGAATGCTTTTTATCGTGATGACAACCACTTGCCATTACAAAGAACAGTAAGATTAACAGGGATGTGCGTATTTTCATTTGAAATGCAATAAGGCTCTGCTAAAATAGCTTTATGATAATACAATCGCAAGCATCAGGACTTGAGACTTACGAAGTTTTAAAACTTCGTAAGTCGTTGTTCCGACTTCAGCCTTCCGCCGTCTGACTTCCTATTTCTCTACTTCAAACTCTTTCTTCAATCTGATATCTTCAGACGAATTACCGATCATCACCTGAAACTTACCTGGTTCTACGGTCCAGTTCATGTTTTTATCTAAAATAGCCAGGTCATCCGGGTGCAGGGTAAACTCGACCGTTTTCTTTTCACCGGGATTAAGGGTGATACGTTCAAAGCCCCTCAGATCATACTCGTAAGTGGTTACGTCGCTGATCTCCTGTTTCAGGTATAGTTGTACCACTTCATCGCCCTTCATTTTTCCGGCGTTGGTTACATCAACAGTCACTTTTACATCTCCCTGCTGATGCTCTTTTTCGGGTGATACCTGCAGGTTGCTGAAATCAAAAGTAGTATAGCTCAAACCATAGCCGAAAGGATAAAGCGCACCGTTCACGCTGGTTTTGCCCCAACTGTTAGCACCGCCCTGACCTGCTTGTGAACCTGGTTTGAAGGGGAAGTTAAATTCGATCTGCCCAGTGGTTTTCGGGAAGGTGATGGAGAGTTTTCCGCCCGGATTATTGTCACCAAACAGAGTTTCGGCTATTACCTTGCCGCTTTCCGGTCCGGGAAACCAGGCTTCTAAAATTGCAGGCACATATTTGTTTTCCCAGTTGATGGTAAGCGGTTGTCCGTTGATCATCACCATTACTACGGGTTTGCCGGTTGCCTGTAAAGCCTGTATCAGTTTTAATTGGCGACCCGGTAAGTTTAATCCGGTGCGCGAAAGACTTTCGCCTACACGGTCCACATCTTCGCCCACAACAGCAATTACGACATCCGATTGTTTAGCTTGATTTACAGCTGAGTCAATACCGGCTTGTTCCTGCGCGGTAAGCGGTGTTTCGATGATCTCGCTCTCAGGCCAGGTGGCATCAACAACGTCGCAGCCCTTTACATAGTTTACTTGTGCGCCTATGCCTACATAGTTTTTGATGCCATCTAGTACATTAGTCACCGGGTTGTGCGATGGGCCGTAACGGCTGATGGCATAGCTGGTTTCGGCAGCCAACGGGCCCGTTACCAGTATTTTTTTAATGGCCGATTTATTCAGCGGTAACAGATTGTCAGCATTTTTGAGCAGTACCATGCTTTCGCGGTTCATTTGCAAGCCCATAGCTTGAGCTTCTGGCGTATGAACGATTTTGTCAGCCGCCTTTGGGTCTTTTACATAGGGCTCATCAAACAAACCCAGTTTGAATTTCACCCTTAGCACATCCGCCACGCGCGAATCCAATGTTTTCATCGAAACTTTGCCCTCGTTTACCAATGCACGCAATGGTATAATATAGGTTTGCGGCATGGTAAAGTTGGTCCGCACATTCAAGCCGGCTTCAATTGCCTGGCGAACTGCCTCTTTAATGTCCCCGGCTACATGATGTTTGGAATAAAGATATTCAACCGCTTCACTATCAGATACGACATAGCCATTAAAACCAAATTTTTGACGAAGCAATTCGGTCAGGAAATAATAGCTGCCTGTAATAGGCTGACCGTCCCAATCATTATAGCTGCTCATTACGCCCATGGCATGCGCTTCCTGAATTACTCGACGGAACGGATAAAGATAAATCTGGTACATTTCGCGTGGCGCCACATGCGGATCGGTACGGGCGGCGCCATCGCGGCCGCCTTTTGGTACGCTATACACCGCGAAGTGTTTTAATGTTGATGCCGCACCTTCTTCCTGTACACCCAGTGTCATTTGCTTGCCTAATTCAGCTATCAAAAAAGGATCTTCTCCATAACATTCTACTACCCGGCCCCAGCGCTGATCGCGGGCAGGATCAAGTATAGGCGTATACACGTTGGTATAACCCAGGGCCCGCGCCTCGCGGCCTACAGTTTGGCCAGCCTTTCGAACCAGGTTTTTATCCCATGTACTGCCAATCCCGATAGGGGCGGGCAGGGAAGTAGCACGGTCGTGGTTAAGGCCGTGGATACCTTCGTTGGTGAAATCAACCGGGATACCCATGCGGGTTTCTTCCACAAACCAGCGTTGTATGGTATTGATCGCCTCAGCATGTTTGCTGTAAGGGTAGGAGTATTGGGTTGGGGCAGCATCGGTATGCGAGGTAAGGTTGTTCAGTTCCTCATCAATATTGGCGATACCGTCTTTCCAAACTTCATGTTTCCACGATTCGGCAGGCATTTCCTCTTTCAAAACCCGTTTGTAACCATAAAGCGTAGCCAACTGGCATGTTTTTTCCTCAATTGTCATCTGGCTTAATAAGTCATTAATCCGCTTATCAATGGGCTGCGATGGATCTTCGAATACGTCCATTTTGCCGTTTTTGTTGAAGTCGACCCAACCTTTGTGGTAAATGTTTTTTTGTTGCGCGAATGTTGTTGCAGAAAGTAACAGTAGCAGCGGCAGCAGCGGTTTTTTCATTGGTGTAATCCAGGTTTGAATTCAAATATATAAAGTGTGGGGAAGATAAACACTATTGATTGCGGATATCGGAATGGATTAAAATTGTTACACGTGGCGATGCAATCGCAAGACCATATTAAGCACTCGTTGTAAACGAGCGCAAGTAGTAAATGATAACTATAAGAAATAATAGACAAGCGCCTTGCACACCTTGCGCTCGTTTACAACGAGTGCTTAACGTGGGTTAACGTTTGCAACGTAAAACCCTAAATCAAGTAAATCAATGTCTACCAGGCCTTTTTGCCCAGTATAATCATATGCCGAACTGTAAAGATAGTGCTCAGGTTCAGCTACTATACCGGCTACAACTGGGTTGTTATGAATGTAATCCAATTTTTGCATTAATATTTTCGGATTATCACAAGCTATGCCATGATAACCATCTTGCCATATTTTATAATCCTTTATCCGATTATTGAATTTGGCATGATATTTAAAACGATATAGCATCCAATCCCTCCTGCTTTCGTTTTCTTGTTCTATCAAACTAATGATCTGCTTGTTTGTATGTTTTTTGAAGTCACGAATAATATCCGGCAAATACGCCTTGTCTTTGGCGGCGACAAGCAGGTGTAAATGATTGGTCATTAAACAATAGGCATATATTTCGAGCCCCTTATTTTGACGGCAATAATTGAGGCTTTCAACGATCAATTGTTTATACACGGGTCTGATAAAAATATCAACCCAGTCAACAATAGTAAAAGTTACAAAGTATATTTCCTCAGATGAGCGTATGCGATATTGATGTGACATGGTTTTGGTATTGCTAAAGTAATAAAATGGCGATGCAATCGCAAGACCATATTAAGCACTCGTTGCAAACGAGCGCAAGTATCGCAAGTACCGCATGTAATTAAACCTTAATATCCACGTTTTATACTGATATTTGCGAAATTGCTGTGCCTATTATCAGTTTATCTACTATGTTTAAATTTTTATTCCTCCTGTTTTTTGTTGCTTTAAATCTTCAATCCCATGCTGCTATTCCCGAAAATGACAGGATATTGGGCAAATGGCTGTCGTCTGATAAGAAACTGATGGTAGAGGTTTACAAAGAAAAGGAGCAGTTTAAAGCCAAAATAATATGGTTCAACGACGACCCAAGCAAACCGATGGACGAATGGCGCGATAAACACAATCCCGACCCTGCTTTGCGTAACCGAAAAATATTAGGCTTGGAGATTTTAAGGGGACTACGTTACGACTGGGAAAGCCATACCTGGGAGGGGGGCAAGATATACGATGCTCAACACGGCAAGGAGTGGGACGCCTCCGGATATATTGATAAGGATGGTACCATGAAGGTAAAGGGCTACTGGCACTTCAAGTTGTTTGGGCGCACCATGGTGTTCAAAAGGGCATAAAAAAAACGCCCCGGAAACCGGGACGCTTTTACAATGGTTAAATCGCTAAATAAATTCTTAGTTTGCTTTGTCAAACTCGCCTGAAGCTTTGAAAGTAACTTCGTCGCTCAGCAGAGGGGACCCGAATTTGCTACCGAAAGTAAAATCAGAGCGGTTAACTGAACCAGAAACTGAGAAGCCTGCATCTGGAGTTTTGGTCATTGGGTTAGTGATGGTACCACGGTATACCAGGTCGAAAGTTGCTGGTTTGGTAACGCCATTTAAAGTCAGGTTGCCGGTAACTTTGTAGTGGTTTGTAGAAATAGTTTTGATTCCGGTGCTAACAAAGTTAACGGTAGGATATTTAGCAGCATCAAAAAAGTCAGGGCTTTTTAGGTGGCCGTCACGTTTATCATCACCTGTATTTACAGAAGCTGTTTGTGCAACGAATTCAATTTTAGCGTCGCTGAAATCGGCTTTTGAAGCTGTGATGGTAGCATCAAAATCTTTAAACACGCCGTCAACATCAGACACTGCTAAGTGGGTGATGGTAAATGTAAAATGCGAGTGAGCTTTGTTTACTTTCCATGATTGTGCAAATACTGCAGTGCTCATTAAAGCTATAGCAGCTGATAAAATAATCTTTTTCATTTTTTGTTTCTTATTTATGGGTTGTTTTAAATAACTGATGCAAAGGTACAAATGAAATTTAAAATAGATGTTTAAACATATATTAATTTCGTCTGTCAAATGTAAATTTTATTCTATGAAATTTATAGACTTTGTCGCCAATAATTTTAAACATAACATTTCTGTGTCATTTGTTGCTATAAAAGTATTCACGGATAAAATGGAGTACTTAATTGGCTACATTTAGGACAAAAATTATGGAACTTCAGCAAGAACAAATTCGCGAGCAACAAAAAGCATTGTGGAACAAGGTTTCACCGGGCTGGAAAACATGGGATAGGTTTATTATGGAATTTATGCGCCCCATGGCCGACGCAATTATTGAACGGCTCGAAATAAAAGCAGACGATATTGTTTTGGACGTTGCCGCCGGCACAGGTGAGCCTGGTTTGACCATTGCAGCGAT
>JAFAKI010000127.1 GCA_019235595.1 Mucilaginibacter sp.
GGACTAAATAGAGTCAGGAACCAAGAGCCAAGAGTCAAGATTAGTTTAAGAATCATTTTTTAGTCTTGATTCCTGGCTCTTGACTCTTGATTCTCTAATCGATATACAATGGAATTACTCGACGGAAAATACGTATCAGAAAAATTAAAGGGTGAAATAGCTGATGAAGCGGCCAAGATTTTAGCAAACACAGGTCGTAAACCGCATTTAGTGGCAGTATTGGTTGGCCATGATGGCGGCAGCGAAACCTATGTGGCCAGCAAAATGAAAAACTGCGAAAAAGTAGGTTTTAAATCTACACTAGTGCGTTATGAAAGCGATGTAACCGAAGAGGAACTCCTAAAAAAAGTAGCTGAATTGAACGCCGATCCGGATATTGACGGAATTATCGTTCAGCTGCCTTTACCAAAACATATCGACCCGGAGAAAGTAACCGAACAAATCGATCACCGCAAAGATGTTGATGGCTTCCACCCTATTAATTTGGGCCGTATGCAACGCAACCTGCCATCTTTTATTCCGGCTACCCCCTATGGTATTACTTTAATGCTGAAAGAATATGGTATTGATACAACAGGCAAGCATTGTGTGGTAGTTGGCCGCAGTAATATCGTAGGTTCACCAATGAGTATTCTGATGGCCCGTAATACCCAACCTGGTAACTGTACTGTAACCGTTTGCCACAGCCGTACACCCAATATTAAAAATTATACGCTGCAAGCTGACATCCTTATCGTAGCCATCGGCAAAAAGAATTTTATTACTGCTGATATGGTAAAAGATGGCGTGATTGTGATCGACGTAGGCATGAACCGCGAGGTATCGACAGTGACCAAATCCGGCTATAAACTATATGGTGATGTGGATTTTGAGAACGTCGCACCAAAATCATCTTGGATCACCCCGGTACCAGGTGGCGTTGGTTTGATGACCATCATTGGTTTGCTCAAAAATACTTTAGCTTCAGCTAAGAAGGAAGTTTATCAGTGATTGGTTGTAATTGGTTGTAAAGGTTGTAGAAGTTGTAATGGTTAAAAAGGGGTATGTTACGCTAACTTCTACAACCTTTATAACTTCTACAACACTTTCTCCAGCCTCTCCGCCCAGTCAAACAAATACTCGTCGGCTATCAAATGATTTTCATTCTCATCTGCCCAAGCCATTGAGAGGATGCGCCAATGCCCCTCTATCTGAACAAATTGAATAAAATTGATGCCGCGCGGTAATTTTGGCATTTCGTGATCGGCGAAATTGTACTCATAAACACTGATACGGTGTGCCACCTTGCCGAATATTTCAGTGTTTGAATGAAGCTCGCGTTGCATAAACTGCTCTATGGCTCCGTCAGCAACCTGTGATTCCATTGCATTTACAAAGCTTTCCGCTGTAAATGTTATGGGTTTGCTAAAACTGTTATTGATTAATATGCCAGCGCCATAGAACAATATCTTCACCGGAGTAAAATCCTGTGGTGTCGAGTGGCCAAAACTGATTGCCCGGTAAAAATCTTTAGTCAGGTAATCGATCTCCGTAATGCTCATCATTTGAATGCCTGCTTTAATTTATCCCAAAAAGAACTAATACCTACATATATTATCCCATCCCTTATCTCGGTCGGGTAACTTTCGATAAAATCATTCTGCCCCTCGCTCCCTTTGCCCGTCTCCAAACTAAATGAATAACGGTGTACAGGGCAAATTAGTTTTCCTTTTTCGCACCATCCTTGTGTCAGGTCGCCACCTGCATGCGGGCATCTTGCCCCAAGTACATACACCTTATCATCAACACTCACCAGGCAGAGCGTTTTGCCTCCAGCTTTTATTTTTTTGATAAATGGTTTTCCGGTAAGTTTTATGTCCGGTATTGGGTACCAGTTCATATAGATTAAAAGTCGATCTTCAAATTCGTTACGTTGGGATTTTTTATAATCTCATCCATATTGGTTTGAAGGATAACCCTTTTCCTGTCGGCAGACAGGATTGCTTTAGGGTTGTTTATTTTCTTTACAGGTTTTGCAAAATTCAGGATCACTTTATAAGGCATATCGATCAGCATTGCTTTAGCCATAGCAAAGGTAGATTGCGTTTTTTTGAGAAAAGCATTGAACTTGGCTTTATCAATAATGCGGTAAAACTTGTGCGAGCTCACCTCATAGGTATAATAATCCTGCCCGCTTATCAACTGACTGGCATCAAAATCACGGGTATTTTTATCCTTAGTCACTCCTTTCAGGTTGCTGTTTGATTCTATTTTTGAGATATTCCGCAGGTAATATTGCAGATCGGCAGCGTCTTTGGCATCGTGCGTAATACTGATCTTCATCAAACTTCTCTGAAGGTTCATCTTTACCGACAGATTGCTGCTTTTTGCCAGGTTGCTTTCATCCAACGTCATGCGTTGTTGTGTGCTGTCGGGTAAGGCGCTGTAAAAGTTCAGGGTTGTATCTTTTACAACGGCAAACTGAGGTGTAGCTTTTACTGAATCCGACATCAGATTCATCAGCACCGAAACCGCTTTACTCATATCAAAACTGTAGGCCACTTTGCATGAGCCATCGGCTTTGAAGTCGTAATGCTCCTCTACATCTACACACGATGTCAGGCAAAAAACTACCAGAACAGCAATGGATATGTAGAATTTGCGCATACCTAATTCTTTAAGTAATAGTAGCAAAATAAACCGACTTTTGAAAGCGAAAATGCAAATAAGATACTGATAAAGAACTCATTGATAATCTTGTTTTTAGATTTATCCTTTTAAAGTAAAAACCCTGCCGATTCTGTTATTCCGCTTTACGATCTCAGCTTAAAAAGGTAATTTTGCAGCCTTATTATGGCACACCAGGTTCCGGAAGATGGCACATTACTTCCTTTAATGGAAGAATTTTATACAATACAGGGCGAAGGATTTAACACCGGGAAGGCCGCTTATTTTATCCGCCTTGGCGGATGTGACGTGGGTTGCCATTGGTGTGATGTCAAAGAAAGCTGGGATGCCGAACTGCATCCGCTTACCGCAGCCGACCAGATTGTAGAAAATGCTTCAAAATTCCCGTCAAAAGCAGTAGTAGTTACCGGTGGCGAGCCTTTGTTATATAATCTTGATTATTTAACCAGCCGATTGCAGCAACGAGGCATCAAAACATTTATCGAAACTTCAGGCGCTTACCCCCTTTCGGGAAATTGGGACTGGATATGCCTGTCGCCCAAAAAATTCAAATCACCATCGCCGGGTATTGCTGCGCATGCTGATGAACTTAAAGTGATCGTGTTTAATAAATCGGATTTTGCATGGGCCGAGGAACACGCCAAACTGGTATCCTCTGATTGCAAATTATATTTGCAGCCCGAATGGTCAAAAGCTAAAGAAATGACCCCGCTTATTGTGGATTACGTAATGAATAACCCGAAATGGGAAATATCACTCCAAACCCATAAATATTTGAATATTCCTTAAAACACGTA
>JAFAKI010000057.1 GCA_019235595.1 Mucilaginibacter sp.
GAAGTGTTTATAGATACCATTGCTGAAAAAGGCCTGCTTTATCCTGTTGACCCGGCGAGTAAGGGAAGTTGCTTTATCGGGGGCAATGTTTCTCATGGATCGGGAGGTCCAAGAGTAGTGAAATACGGAACTATACGGGAGTATATCCTGAACCTGCAAGTAGTTTTACCCGATGGGGAAATTATCTGGACGGGTGCCAATACCTTAAAATATGCCTCGGGTTATAACCTGACCCAGCTAATGATCGGTTCGGAAGGAACGTTGGGTATTATTACCAAAATTGTGGTTAAACTGATTCCCAAACCTACACAGGACGCTTTGTTGCTGGCTTCCTTTGGTAATAATGAATCGGCTTGCGCAGCGGTGTCTGCTATCTTCAGGGCCGGAATTGTGCCATCTGCCTTGGAGTTTATGGAGCGAAAAGGAGTGGAATGGGTAATGGAGCACGATGATATCAATTTTGATTTGAAAGATGAGATAGAAGCTTTCCTGCTGATCGAAGTGGATGGCACCAATCAGGGTGTGATCTTCTCGGACTGTGAAAAAATAAACGAGGTATTAGAACAATTTGATTGCCGAGATGTGCTATTTGCTGATTCGTCAGCACAAAAGGAAGAGCTTTGGCGCTTACGCCGTACTATGGCTGTTTCGGTGAAATCAAACTCGATCTATAAAGAAGAGGATACGGTAGTGTCTCGTGCGCAGCTTCCTCAATTGATTAAAGGAATAAAAGAGATAGGTAGCAAATATGGCTTTGAATCAGTTTGTTATGGCCATGCAGGTGATGGAAACCTTCATGTGAATATTATCAAGGGCAATATGAGCGATGATGCCTGGCATAACCAACTGAAAGATGGTATCCGCGAAATATTCGAACTGACCGTTTCATTGGGAGGCACTTTATCCGGTGAACATGGCATTGGTTTGGTTCAAAAAGAATTTATGCCGATCAAATACACGAATGCACATTTTGCGCTGTGGAGGGGCATAAAGAGCGTGTTCGACCCCAACGGTATTCTGAATCCCGGCAAAATATTTTGACACGATTTTGGGATTTTAAGGATTTTAAAGATTGATTTCATAAATTTAAAATTGGTTTTAGTTTTAGATCAATATTGAAAAATTTAGAATTTGGCATATCGGCAAGTGACCTTATAAAAGTAGCAGTTGCAGTGTTCTGCGGCTCGGTTATGGGGTTAGAGCGCCAGTATAAAAACAAAACGGCCGGTTTTCGTACCATTATCCTAATCTGTCTTGGTTCAACTATTTTCACCCTGGTATCGCAACGTGCCGGGCAGGGAGTAAACATTAACCTGGTTACAGGGGTTGGTTTTATTGGCGCCGGTGTAATATTTAAGGACAATATTTCTGTCAATGGTCTCACTACGGCCGCAGTGATATGGGTAGCTGCGGCGGTCGGGATGGCAAATGGATCGGGGAATTATATGCTGGCCATCATCTCCACCTTTGTAACATTAGTGGTATTAATCGTTTTCCATGTTTTTGAAAGTTACCTGGATAAGATCCACCACGAAAAACTCTTGTCGCTGGTATTCGACGATGATAATTTTGAAAACTTGCAAATGGTAGAAGATATTATTCACAAACATAAGCTCAAACCACAGACAAGGATCGTAAATAAAAAAGATGGCTGTTTACAGGCGGCAATTTTTGTAACAGGCCACAAAAAGCAGCTTAAAAAACTGGATGAAACCCTGCTGACGATAAAACGACTGAAATCGTTTTAGCCATGCGTGTCATTTAAGGGTAGCCTCTAGGAGGCAAATTCCTTTTTAATTGATTTTCTACAAAGCAGTAGACCCTAGCGGGTCATTGATCCATTCTATTTTATAAGGTAGACCAAAACGAGATTGCTTAGTTAATTTGCACATCTGCACATCCACTCATCTGCACATCAGTTCGTATTCAATATCATCCTCGGCTCATCATAGGCAATCATCCTCGTGCGTTGTTCGGTAGGTATCTTCACTGATTTGTGTACGTTATAATCATAGCTGATGCAAACCGTTTTACCGGTAGTGCAAATCTCCTCGGTGTCACCGTGGATCTTCACCAATACATGCATCACGTCGAAACTACTGTTGCCTATGCGGGTAGTACGTACGTAGCAAGCGATCTCATCGTTCATTAAAATAGGCTTCAGGTAGTTAATCTCCGACCGCGCCAGGATGATCCCATTGTGGTTCCAATCCCATTTTACTACATCCCGCCAGTAGTTTGACCGTGCTATTTCAAAGTAAGTTAAATAGACGGCGTTATTTACGTGCCCATAAGCATCCAGATCGGAGAAACGGATGGGAATGATGGTTTTGTATTTATAATCTGCTAAATTTTCGCTCATTTTATGCCATTGTGTCGGGCGTTAATCAAATAGAACAGACATAATGTCTTAAAACAATGATTTTCAGCCCTTGGTACAACACTTGATTTAACCTCGCCGAAGTTAATAAAACTAATGATAAGAAAATCCGGAGGATATAAATTATGACACTCGTAAAATTTAACAATGGTCACAGAAATGCAGTAAACCCTTGGTTTAATGATGTATTCAATTCTTTGATAAACGACGCAACCTTGAACGACAGGTTTGTTACCAAAACCCCTGCTGTTAACATTGCAGAAACTGAAAATGAATTCCACATCGAATTGGCAGCGCCTGGTTTGAAGAAAGAAGATTTCAAAATCAATCTTGATAAAAATGTATTAAGCGTATCTGCTGAAAAGAAAGCTGAAAATGTAGAAGAAGGTAAGAAATACAGCAAACGTGAATATAGCTACAGCTCATTTGTAAGATCATTCACTTTACCTGAAGTAGCTGATCAGGCTAATATTGAAGCTGAATATGCTGATGGTATATTGAAGCTGAACGTGGCTAAGAAAGAAGAAGCTAAAGTACAAACCAGAGAAATCTCTGTAAAATAATTTTTCCCGGACGCCGAGAGCAGTGAGATTAAATGTTGTGATTTGGTAGAAAGGCTTGAGGCTCCGGAAAAATACAAAAGTCCCGAAAGTACAACGACGCTTTCCGGCCGGTTTTAAAAGATCGTTTTCATAAGTAAGTTGTTGGTTTAGTTTGATTAGGCCGCTCCGGGTTCGGGGCGGCCTTTTTTGTATTTCCCAATCAGGAGTTTCCTTTAATCAACCGCGTAATCCAAACCAAAATAACTGCCCCAATAAACGCTGTGAGCAGATATCCCCAGCTTCCTCCAAAATGAACTCCAACCCACGACAAAACATGGCCTCCGAGCCATCCCCCTACAAGTCCTAAAATAATATCAACAATAACCCCATAACCATCACCTTTCATCACTTTGCCGGCCAGCCAGCCCGCAATACCGCCTAGTAAAATTGTCCATAATAAATGCATAGTTTTAAATTTTAAGTGTGACAAAAAACATTTGGTTCAGTCTGCACGAGCGCGCAGATTTTAATCTAATATAGCCATAAGGTTGAGATTATCAAACATGATTCGTATTAGATGGTAACCCTTTGGTACCTTTTGAGAAATTCGTACGATTTATTTAAGGAGCGGCAAAGAAAAAGACTGACACTAATTTGTTAGCACTCTTTAGGTTTTAATTAATTAATAATAAGGTAATTATGAATTACACAAGGGCGTTCATACTGTGAACGTGAACGTAAGACCAGAATTAGTTGCGCATATTAATATACTGCAAAGGCTGGCCGAAGTCTTCTTTTCTACAAAGGTTGATAACTGCTTGTAAATCGTCAATCTTTTTGCCTTGTACGCGCACCTGGTCGTCCATAATAGAAGCCTGTACCTTTAAGCCGCTGTCTTTTATCTTTTTTAAGATTTTTGAGGCAGTTGTTTTATCAATGCCTTCTTTGATCTTGATCTCCTTGCGGATCATATTACCTGATGCATATTGCTCCTTACCATCGTCAAGAGCCGAGGGATCAATATTTTGTTTCACCATGCGGCTTATGATGGAATCTTTAATCGCTTTAAGACGCATGTCGTTTTCGGTGACAATAGTAATCTGGTTAGTTTTTTTATCCAGTTCAATAGTGCTTTTTGAATCGTTAAAATCATAACGGTTCAGTATTTCTTTCTTGGCGGTATTGATAGCGTTATCGAGCGTTTGCCCGTCTATTTTGCTGACTATATCAAATGATGGCATGATTGGGATTGTTAAGTGTACAAAAATATATTCCTTTGCTATAAATGATAATATAAACTTACGGAATAGTTTATTTGAATAAGTTTTGTACTTAAATTGCATTTATACTAAAAATGGTGCTATTTAAAGTTTAGTTAATATTAACTTAACAAATAAATAGGCAGTTTTGTAAGCAGGGCCTTTTGGACCTTATTTTTATGGATATTAAACGGATACCTTTAATCAACAGAGAAATAAGCTGGTTATACTTCAACGACAGAGTTTTACAGGAAGCCTCTGATCCAACGGTACCATTAATTGACAGAATACGTTTTTTGGCCATTTTTTCATCCAACCTGGATGAGTTTTACCGTGTTAGGGTGGCTACCATGAGCCGATTATCAAACCTCAACGAAAAAGCCAAAGAGGTATTAGGCTACAACCCGAAGAAAATCCTTAACCAGATTAAAAATGTTGTTGTAAGACAGGAGCGTAAGTTTAATAACCTGTACGAGAACATTATTGTAAAACAGCTTGCAGAAGAGAAGATATTTATTCTAAACGACAAGCAGCTAAACGTAACCCGCGGTGCATTCGTGAAAAACTATTTCCGTGAGCGTTTGCTGGCTACATTGGTACCTATCATGCTTGATGAAGCGCAGGCATTCCCTGAATTGAGGGATAGGGCGATATATTTCTTCGTAAAACTGACCAACAAAAAGAAATCCCGTTATGCACTGATCGAGATACCGGATACCTTGTCGCGGTTCCTGGTGCTACCGGAAACCAATAACCTGAAGTTTATCATCCTGCTGGACGATATTATCCGCTATGCGTTGGAAGATATCTTCTTCATTTTTGATCATGATACTATAGAGGCATATTCGATTCAGCTAACGCGAGATGCAGAGCTTGATCTGGATAAAGAGGTTAGTGAAAAATTCATCGACGCTCTAAGCAAAAGCTTACAAAAACGAAAAAAGGGTAAACCGATGCGTTTGCTTTATGACACCGAAATGCCACTGGAAATGGTGACTTACCTGGTAACCAGGATGGGTTTGCATGCCGAAAGCCTCATTCCGGGCAACCGCTATCAGAACTTTAAGAATTTTATCAGCTTTCCTAACGTAGGCCGGCCAGAACTGGAGTATGCCCCATATCCGCCACTGCCTGTGGACGGTTTGTCTTTTGGTAAGAGTTTGATGGGTATGATCGCCCAGAAGGATTACCTGGTAAGTACGCCGTATCAATCTTTTGACTATATCATTCACTTCCTTCGTGAAGCAGCAATAGATCCGAAGGTAAAAGAGATAAGCATTTCCCTTTACCGTGTCGCAAATAATTCAAGGATTATACACGCATTAATTAATGCTGCCAAAAACGGAAAAAAGGTGAACTGTCTGATGGAGTTACGTGCCCGGTTTGACGAGCAGAACAACATTACTTATAGCAGCAGGTTGGAAGAGGAGGGGGTAAACGTGCTTTACGGCATAGCCGGCTATAAGGTCCACTCAAAAATATGTTTGGTCACCCGTACTGAAAAAGGTAAGCCGGTTAATTATGCATTTCTTTCTACCGGCAACTTTAATGAAAGCACTGCTAAGATTTATGCCGATCATACGCTGTTTACGGCGAATAAAAAAATCACGGATGAGTTGGTTGAGGTTTTTAAAGCTTTAAAGCTGAATCAATTTGCAAAAGGGCTAAAGCATCTTATCGTTTCGCCTATCGATTCACGCCCGGCAATTTACAAGCTGATTGACAACGAGATTAAAAATGCAAAAGCCGGCAAGCCTGCTTATATGATATTGAAAATGAACAGTCTTGCCGATGAGCAGGTGATCACGAAGTTATACCAGGCCAGCAACGCAGGTGTAAAAATAAAGATGATCATTAGGGGGATGTGCTGTTTGGTGCCGGGTATGAAAGGGTATAGTGAGAATATTGAGGTGATCAGCATTGTGGATAAATACCTGGAGCATGCCCGGGTACATATTTACTGCAATGGAGGTAATGAACTAATTTACCTTACGTCAGCCGATTTTATGACCAGGAACATTGATAACCGGGTTGAAGTAGGCTTCCCGATATATGATGAGGAGTTGAGGAAGGAGGTCCGGGAGATGATCAACATTCAGTTGGAAGATAATACCAAGGCCCGCGAGATCAACAGTCAGAACAACAACAAATACCATAAAACGCGCAATGATATACCCTGCCGTGCACAAATAGACATTTACAACTACCTTAAATATAAGAACTAACACCTTTCAAATTGAGATACGCCGCTATAGATATTGGTTCCAATGCTGTAAGACTGCTTATAGCTGATATTATTGAAAACAACGAGTCTGTTTCATTCAAGAAGAATACGCTCGTCAGGGTACCGCTGCGATTGGGCGATGACGCTTTCCTGCAGCAATTTATTTCGGAAAGGAAAGCTACTGACCTGGTAAAAACCATGATCGCTTTCCGCAACCTGATGGATGTTTACCGGGTAACTGATTACATGGCTTTTGCGACATCGGCTATGCGCGAAGCCAAAAACGGAGCAGATATCGTAAGAACCATTAAAGAGCAGGCTGACATCGATCTAGAGATTGTAACCGGGCAAAAAGAGGCAAAAATCATTTATACCAATCACGCCGAACAAAATATCGATAAGAGCAAAAACTATCTTTATGTAGATGTTGGTGGCGGCAGTACCGAATTGTCTTTGTTTACAGAGGGTAAATTAATGGCATCCAGATCGTTCAATATTGGTACCATACGCATATTAGATAATCAGGACAAA
>JAFAKI010000104.1 GCA_019235595.1 Mucilaginibacter sp.
TACGGTCGCGGTAGCGGCCGTTGTAATATCCGCGCATCATTTCGTCGTTACCTAATGCCGGCAGTAAATAGAAAGGCGATTGTCCGCCCGTTAGGCTTTGTTCCTGAATATCTACCCCTAAGATCAGTTTATTATTCAGCTTGAAAAATTGGGAGTATTCAATATTTAAAAATCCACCTATATAATTATTGTTGCTTAAGATGCCGTGGATCAGGTTATAATATGCGGTAATGATGGCTCCTTTTGTTGAATAAGTATTATTATCCCTGGTGTCAAATATCAAACTGGGCCCTATAAACACACTAGCACCGCCCGATCTGTCCTGCACCTGTGGATCGGTCTCAAAAAACGTACTCTTCGGATCAGCATTGGCATATTTGTAGTTAAACCCTCCGGCCATTGCACCGATATACAAGTCCTTTGTCACCAGCCTTTCAGCATCTATGTTGAATTTAGAGCGTTTTTCATCCACCCATTCACCATCAGCTTTGCGGGTATTATTACCGATGCCATAAAAATTGAATGGAAAATGGATGTAACTAATGGCGGAATACAAGTGCCATTGGTTTTGCGGCGAAAAGTAGGTCGTGCTTAAGCTGAACCGGCTTTGCCCTTTTGTGGTTACAGATGCATAGCCATAAACATTAGAAACTTTGGTAATACTTTTCTTTACGGTATCTGAATAAAAGGAATACAATCCGGCGCCTCCAACTTCCAAACCTGTCTCCGGGGCTGAGGTCAGCACGGGTATTAATACGAAGCTGCTATGTTTGGTGCTGTCGTTATCAAAATACATTTTATTGATAAATTTCGGCAGCCATTTTATCTGGGCGATAGCGTGTGTTAAACTGAATAAAAAAATAGCGAGGGTAAGGATTTTCTTCATAGATAGATGGTGCGAAGATAAACTCAAATTACCGATAGTTGTTCTGCGCGACAGCCAATTTTGAAATTTAACAACCAGATTAAACAAAATATCTAATTTTGCGCCACACATTACAGCTGAATCATGAGCAACACACGAGGACCAATCTCTCAGTTTATTGAAAGGAATTATCTGCACTTTAATGCTGCCGCGTTAATGGATGCAGCTAAAGGATACGAGACCCATTTAGCCGAAGGCGGCAAAATGATGGTCACACTGGCCGGCGCGATGAGTACTGCCGAATTAGGCATTTCTCTTGCCGAAATGATCCGCCAGGATAAGATTGCTATCATTTCGTGCACAGGCGCTAACCTGGAAGAGGATATCATGAACCTGGTAGCGCACTCCCACTACAAACGCGTGCCGCACTACCGCGACCTGAGTCCGCATGACGAATGGGAACTGTTGGAAAATCATTATAACCGAGTAACGGATACCTGCATACCGGAAGAGGAAGCGTTCAGACGTCTGCAAAAACACATCCACAAAATATGGAAAGACGCTGATGATAAAGGCGAGCGTTATTTCCCGCATGAGTTCATGTACAAAATATTATTGAGCGGCGAGTTGGAGCAATACTATGAAATCGACCCAAAAAACTCATGGATGCTGGCGGCTGCCGAAAAGAACCTGCCGATTGTAGTACCCGGATGGGAAGACTCAACCATGGGGAATATTTTTGCTTCGTACGTGATCAAGGGTCAGATAAAACCTACCACCATGAAGAGCGGTATTGAATACATGGCATGGCTGGCCGACTGGTACGTGAAGAACTCCGAAGGCAAAGGCATCGGCTTTTTCCAGATCGGTGGCGGTATAGCCGGCGACTTCCCGATATGCGTAGTACCAATGCTTTACCAGGATATGGAAATGGAAAATATCCCGTTCTGGAGCTATTTTTGCCAGATATCTGATTCAACCACATCTTATGGTTCATACTCGGGTGCAGTACCAAATGAGAAGATCACCTGGGGTAAGCTGGATATTCATACGCCTAAATTTATAGTTGAATCAGACGCGACCATTGTTGCACCACTTATTTTTGCCTGGATATTAAAACAATAGTTTTTTTATAAAAAAGAAGTAATATTGTATTAACAAACCTGATTGTTTTCACATAAACAAAAACAGCCAATTTTCAACCTAAAAGCTATTTTTCTTATTTATTTAGAACAATTATAAATTAGATATTACTGTCACTAATTTGTCAGCTATACTGTAATAAATTATACTTTTGTGGCTGAAAAAGCGGGTTAAAACATACTTGATTTGTCTATTTTCATATATTAACTACAAAACTACTTAGCACAAATACGCTTTATGAGAAGTATCTCATTGATTTTAAAACAATTTTCAAGATCGGTTATTTTAATGGCAGGTCTTGCTATTTGTGGACTCACAGCCTACGCTCAGGGAGATGCTTCTAAAGGTGAGGCCATCTTCAAAGCAAAATGTACAGCTTGTCATAAATTGGATCAGCGTGTAATTGGTCCTGCTCTTGGCCCAACGCTGCAAACTGAAACAGATGACAAGTGGCTCACCAAGTGGATCCAGAACAACCAGGCATTGATCGCTGCCAAAGATCCTAAGGCACTTAAGATCTACAATGAGTTCAACCAGTCGGCCATGACTGTTTTTGGCGATCTGTCCGATGGTGATGTAGCCAACGTTATAGCTTACGTACGTACCGAGTACAAAAAAGAACAGACTGCTGCTCCTGCAGCCGGTGCTGCGACAGCCGTACAAGAAACCGGTCCGAGCAACCTGGTTGTATTTGGTCTGATCGGTGTGGTCATCATCGCCTTTATTGTAATCCTGGTATTAAATAAAGTAATCAACACTTTAGAACGTTTAGTGGCAAGCAGGCCAGCGCTCGCTCCTGAGGAAGTTGCTGTTGAAGAAGCAGGCCCATCAAAAGGTATCTTATTAGCGAAGGCGCTGGTTAAAAACAAGAAGTTTGTCTTCTTTGTATGCCTTTGTGCGACTATCTTCTTTGCAAGCTGGACCTGGGTTTCATTATGGAACACTAACGTTCACACAGGTTATCAGCCGGTACAGCCTATCAAATTCCCTCACGATTTGCACGCAGGCGCTATGCAGATCAATTGCCAGTATTGCCACTCTGGCGCGTACAAATCAAAAAATGCCACTATTCCGTCATTGAATATTTGTATGAATTGCCATAAAACAATCGACAGGCTTTCAACAAGCAAAACACCTTCAACTGAGATCGCCAAGATATATGACGCTTTGGGGTACGATCCGGGTACTCAGAAATATGATAGCACCAAAATGCATCCTATTCAATGGGTTCGCGTTCACAACCTGCCCGACCTGGCTTATTTCAACCACTCACAACACGTGAAAGTTCAAGGCTTAAAATGTCAGACTTGTCACGGTCCGGTTGAAACCATGAAAGAAGTTTATCAATACTCACCGCTTACCATGAAATGGTGTATCCAGTGCCACAAACGTACTGAGATCAACATTAAGGGTAATGCTTATTACGAAAAAATGGAACAGGTACACGAGCTGATCAGAAAAGGCGGCAAAGTAACCGAAGCCATGATGGGCGGTATAGAGTGCGGCAAGTGCCACTATTAATAAATAGAGAAATAGAGCCAGGAAACAAGAGTCAGGAGCCAAGAGGGATACTGAAAATTGAAATGGCGAGCTTTAAAAAAATGAAAAAACAATCTTGATTCTTGAGTCTTGATTCTTGGATCTAACAACATAGCTTAAATGGACAGCAATAAGAAATACTGGAAAGGTTTAGAAGAACTAAACAACGACCCGGAATTTGTTGAGAAAAACAAACACGAATTTGCCGAGCCTATTCCGATCGAGGACGTTCTGAGCAGCGGTGGTTTATCAAGCAAAACCCCACGCCGCGACTTTTTGAAGGCACTTGGGTTTGGTGTTGGTGCAGTTACGCTGGCAGCTTGTCAGAAAGTTCCTGTACACAAATCTATCCCTTACCTGATCAAACCGGAGGAAGTAACTCCGGGTATACCTAACTATTATGTTTCTTCTTATGAAGGACATGCGATTTTGGTTAAGACCCGTGAAGGCCGCCCTATCAAAGTTGAAGGTAATCCGAACGACCTGCTGTCAAAAGGTGGTTTGAACGCACAAGCGCAAGCTTCAGTATTGGACCTGTATGATTACAATCGTCTGAAAGGCCCTATCCGTGGTGGCAGCGATACTACCTGGGAGCAGCTGGATGGTTTTGTTAAAAACGAACTAACTGCTATTAAAGCTGGAGGCAAAAAGATCAGAATCGTATCTTCAACTATTCACAGCCCTTCTACTTTAGCTGTAATTGCTGATTTTATCGGTGCTTATCCAAACACAAAACATGTTACTTATGATGCTGTATCTTATACTGGTATCATCCAGGCTAACCAAAACAGCTTTGGTAAAGCAGTAATTCCTCACTACAATTTTGATAAAGCTGATGTGATCGTAAGCTTCGGCGCTGACTTTTTAGGAACATGGATCTCGCCTGTTGAGTTCCAGAATCAGTATGTTCAGAACCGTAACAACAAATCGCTTCAAAATAAAAAGATGTCGCGCCATATCCAGTTTGAATCTGGTATGAGCAACACCGGTTCAAATGCCGATACCCGTATCCTGATCAAACCGTCAGAGCAGGGTGTGGCGCTGGTAAATCTGTACAATGAAATTTCAGGTACAACCTTGCCAGGAACCAAAGCATTAGGAAACACCAACGCTGCTAAAGCGATTAAACTGGTTGCTGCTGAATTGAAAGCTGCTAAGGGTAAAGCTTTGGTGGTATGCGGATCAAATGACGTAGCAAGCCAGGTTTTGGTGAATGCCATCAACGCACAGTTAGGCAGCTACGGTACTACTATCGATCTGGATAACTATTCAAATCAATACAAAGGAAACGATGCGGAATTTGTAGAGTTTGTCGCAGAAATGAACCGCGGCGAAGTTGACGCGGTGTTGTTCCTGAACACAAACCCTGCTTATGACTACTATGCTGTTGATACCTTCAAAGCTGGTTTAAAGAAAGTGCGCCTGTCAGTATCATTCTCAGAGCGTAATGATGAAACTGCTTCACTTTGTACCGTAATTGCACCAAACCACTACTATCTTGAATCATGGGGTGATGGAAATGCAATTGAAGGATATTATACTGTAATTCAGCCTACAATTAACCCGGTATATGATACCCGTCAGGCCGAGCAGACTTTATTATTGTGGTCTGACAACGCAGTAAAAGAATACTATACTTACGTAAGAAATACCTGGGATAAGAGCTTACAGGCAAAAGGTGGCTTAGCATCTGGACTGAAAGGCTGGGAAGCTGTTTTGCAAGCTGGTTTCGTAAAAGCCGCTGCTAAACCTGCCGGTTCATATTCATTCAGCCGCGACCTAAACGGCGTAGCACAAACCATTCTTAACCAAAGCGGCCGAATTGCAGCAGGCGATGGCAAGTTCGAACTGGAATTATACCAAAACGTCGCTATCCGTGATGGTAAACGTGCCAACAACCCATGGTTACAGGAAATGCCGGAGCCGGTATCAAAAGTTACCTGGGATAACTTTATCGCCATGTCACCAACTGACATGAAGAAATTAGGTTACTCTCAAGGTGATATCGCAACCATCGAAGCTCATGGTTACTCAGTGGCGTTGCCTATATTATTACAGCCAGGCCAGGCACAGGGTACTGTTTCGGTAGCTGTTGGTTATGGCCGTACGCAAGGTGGTCCTGTTGCCGACGGTGTGGGTAAAAATGCATTTCCTTTCCAGATATTCCTTAACGGAACTTTCCAGGGAACTGCAATCGCATCTCTGTCAAAAACAGGTGACGTAGTAGTCTTGGCACAAACACAAACACACCATTCATTCGAAGGCCGTGATGTGATACGCGATACTACATTCAAACAATATCAGAAAGACCCTTCATCAAGCAGTGGTGAAGAAAGACAGCATAAAAAATACGCTGACTTATGGGATGCATACGAGCGCCCTACTTATGATTGGGTAATGGCGATCGACCTGAACGCTTGTACCGGTTGTGGTGCCTGCGTGGTAGCTTGTAACGCTGAAAACAACGTTCCGGTTGTAGGTCGTGACGAGGTACGCCGCCGTCGTGAAATGCACTGGATTCGTATCGACCGTTACTACAGCTTTAACGAAGAAGGCAAAGAGATATCGGAAGAGCAAGAAATTTCTCAACTGAAAGATCTTGATAATGTATCGGTAGTGTATCAGCCAATGCTGTGCCAGCACTGTGATCACGCACCTTGCGAAACAGTTTGCCCAGTGTTAGCTACCGTTCACTCTTCGGAAGGTTTGAACCACATGGCTTACAACCGTTGCGTGGGTACCCGTTACTGCGCAAACAACTGTCCTTACAAAGTTCGTCGCTTTAACTGGTTCAACTATTGGAACGACGCTCGTTTCGATAATTACCTGATCAACGAACATACGCACCTGGTGCTTAACCCTGATGTGGTTACCCGTTTCCGCGGTGTGATGGAAAAATGTACGATGTGTATTCAGCGTATCCAGGCTGGTAAACTGAAAGCTAAGATTGAAAAACGTCCTGTAGCAGATGGCGATATCAAAGTGGCTTGTCAGCAAACTTGTCCTACCAACGCGATCGTTTTCGGTAACAGAAATGATCCTAATTCTGAAGTTGCAAAAGCACTGAAGAGCGAAAGAACATACTACGTGCTTGAAGAACTGAACGTACAGCCAGGTATTGGTTACCAGGTAAAAGTTAGAAATACTGTGTTAGAGGCTTAAATTATAAGATAGAGATATAGAATATGGCATCTCATAATGAATCAATAATAAGGGAACCCTTAGTTACCGGTACCGACATCACGTATGCCAAGGTTACGAATGATGTTTTAAAACCGGTAGAAAATATGCCTACCAAGGCATGGTGGATAGGTTTTGCTATCGCATCATTGGCTGCCTGCCTTTGGGTATTTGCAGTAAGCTGGACATTCTGGTACGGTATAGGCTCGTGGGGATTAAATAAAACAGTAGGTTGGGCCTGGGACATCACCGGTTTCGTATGGTGGGTAGGTATTGGTCACGCCGGGACCCTGATCTCAGCGATCTTGTTATTGTTCCGTCAAAACTGGCGTAACTCTATTAACCGTTCTGCAGAAGCGATGACGATCTTCGCGGTAATCTGCGCCGCTACTTACATCGTAGCGCACATGGGCCGCCCATGGATGGCCGTTTATTCGTTGCCATTCCCGAATCAGTACGGTTCACTCTGGGTTAACTTCAACTCGCCTCTTATCTGGGACGTATTCGCGATATCAACATATTTCTCGGTATCATTGGTGTTCTGGTATACAGGTTTATTGCCTGATATGGCTACCATCCGTGACCGTGCAACCGGTATTCGCCGCAGAATATATTCAGTACTTTCATTTGGCTGGACGGGTTCAGTAAAAACCTGGCAGCGTTTTGAAACGGTATCGTTGATCCTGGCCGGTATATCAACTCCTCTGGTACTTTCGGTGCACACTATCGTATCCATGGACTTTGCTACCTCGCTCGAACCGGGCTGGCATACTACCATATTCCCTCCATACTTCGTTGCGGGTGCGATCTTCTCTGGTTTCGCAATGGTGCAGACCTTGTTGTTGGTGTTACGTAAAGTATTAGGCTTGGAGAACTACATCACCATGTTCCACATCGAATCAATGAATAAGATCATCCTGGTGACCGGTTCGATAGTAGGCGTGGCGTATTTAACTGAGTTCTTTATCGCCTACTATTCAGGTGGCGAGTACGAGCAATATACCTTCTTAAACCGTTTCGTTGGTCCGTACTGGTGGGCGGGTTGCATGATGTACGGCTGTAACGTATTGATGACCCAGATGATGTGGTTCAAGAAAGTAAGAACAAACATCCCGGTATCATGGGTACTGTCAATCGTAGTAAACATCGGTATGTGGTTTGAACGTTTTGTGATCATCGTTGTATCACTGCACCGTGACTATATTCCGTCAAGCTGGGCGATGTTCTATCCAACCTGGATTGATATGAGCATATTTATCGGTTCAATCGGTGTGTTCTTTACCTTGTTCCTGTTATTCATACGAGTAGCTCCTTCTATTGCAATGGCCGAAGTGAAATTGCTGTTGAAGAGTTCAAGCGAACAGGCTAAGAAGAAATTAATGGACGACGGTCACGTTGACGAAAGTCACGCTGAGTTCTATAAAGAGTCATTAACCAAATTTGACAGTGTTGAACTGTCTCAATATGAAAAAGCATAATAATGAGCAGTACTAAATTTATATTAGGCCTTTTTGATGATCCTGATGTTATGATGCATGGGATTGACAAACTACAAAAGAACAGCGTTCCTATTTATGATGTGTATACACCTATGCCTATCCACGGCATTGATGATAAATTAGGGATCAAGCCTTCACGTTTAGGTTATGCTGCCTTTATGTTTGGATGTTTGGGTGGAACCACCATCTTCAGTTTGGTTTACTACTTCCTGGTACACGACTGGCCGATGAACATTGGTGGTAAGCCGGCTTTCGCAGTTCCCGATTTTATCCCGGTAACTTTCGAGTGGACCGTATTGTTTACCGCATTTGGTATGACGATCACCTTCTTCTTTGCAACACACCTTTTCCCGGGCCGCGCGCCAAGGGTAATGGACTTCAGAGCAACTGATGACCGCTTTGTAATTGCAATTGATGCTAAAGGAAATATCCCTCACGAAGACATCACCAACATTTTAAAAGAAGCAGGGGCAGTAGAAATTAAGCATAACGACAGAAAATATGTTAGCTATGAATAAAATAAAGATATTGGGCATTGCGGTGGCAGCTGTTGCCACTACGGTTGTAGTTACATCGTGCAAAGATAAAAGAAGCACCGGATGGGAATACGCCCCCAATATGTACGAACATATTGCGTATGATCCCGACCAGCCTAATCCAAACTTTAAGGATGGCAAGACGGCACAAAAACCACCTGCAGGTACCATGCCTGTTGGATTTGTAAGTTTCGATTATCCAAATACCAAAGATGGTTATGAACTTGCCGGTACGGAGGTGAAAAATCCGCTTCCATCAACTCAAGCCAACTTTGAAGATGGGAAGGTATTGTTTGAGCATTTCTGCTCGCCATGCCACGGGATGAAAGGTTTAGGTGATGGATTGGTAGTTGCCCACGGGTTCCCGCCGCCACCATCATACTCAACAGGACAATCATCACGCGGTGGTGCGATGAAAGATCTTTCCGATGGTAAAATATACCATACAATTACTTATGGTGTGAACGCAATGGGTTCCTACGCTTCGCAGCTTGCACCAGAAGAGCGTTGGAAAGTAATTATGTACGTACACCATTTACAAACTTTATAAGAATTATAATTTAGATGAAGACTCATAACAGTTTTGACGAGCAATATCAATTTACCGGGAAGTTAAAAACCGGGAGCTTGATTGCTATTGCTATAGGTGTTTTGACCATCATAGCAGGGTTTGCGACGAATCATGCTGAGCAAACATTTGATAACCTTTTACTGGTAGGTTATTATTTTACCTGCGTCTGCGCGGCCGGTGTAATGTTCTGCGCTATACAATATGCAGCTCAGGCTGGTTGGTCAGCTTCTATCCTGCGTGTACCACAGGCCTTTGGTAAAGTATTGCCAATCGCTGCTTTGATCTTGTTGATCATCATAGTTAGCGGGCTATCAATGACTCACACCGTTGACGGTCACGTTCAACCTTACCTATATGCGCGTTGGGCAACGCCTGATCTGCATGTAAAAGGCAGCGGGATATATGACCATGTGATTGCCGGTAAAGAAGGTTACCTGAATAAGCCATATTTCCTGACCCGTATAATCTTAATGTTAGCTTGCTACAGCATATTCGGTTTCTTACTGTATAAATATTCAAGCACCGAGGATGATTTGGGCGGAATGAAATTCTACAACAAGAGCTTTGTTATATCTGCAGTATTCCTGGTATTATTTGGTTTTACCATACCGGTATTTGCGTTCGATACGATAATGTCACTGGAAGCGCGCTGGTTCTCTACCATGTTTGGCTGGTATAATCTGGCAGGTCTGTGGGTAAGTGGTATAGCAGCAATGGCGTTGATCATTCTTACCCTGAGGAAACAAGGCTATATGTCATGGGTTACTACAGATCATATCCACAACCTGGGTTTGTTTATGTTTGCTTTCTCCATTTTCTGGACTTACCTGTGGTTTGCTCAGTTCCTGTTAACCTACTATGCTAACATTCCTGAGGAATCGGCTTACTTTTTCAGAAGATGGGAACCGCAGTTTATGCCTTGGTTCTGGCTGAATATCGTGATAAACTTTGCAACACCTCTGCTAGTGTTGATGTCCCGCGACTCAAAACGCTACGAAGGCACTATAAAAGTGATGTGTGTTATTATCATCATTGGTCACTGGCTGGATTACTGGCAAATGATCATGCCAGGTACAATCGGTCCGAAAGAACACTGGTATACAGAGTTCAGCCTGCTTGAACCAGGTATTTTCATCGGTTTTGCCGGATTGTTCACTTTCTGTATAATGACTGCGCTGAGTAAGTTTAAATCGCTTATTCCTAAGAAGCATCCATTCCTGGAAGAGAGCCTGCATCATCATATATAATTGCTAATTTTACAACGGATATAGAATACCAAACAGATATAATATGGGATTCAAAACATTTATGAATACTAAAAGAGCTTTTTCACTTGTTGCTGCATTCCTGTTGCTCGGCACGAATGTATTGATGGCGCAAGGAACTGCTGCAACACCAGCCGCTGCAGATTCATCAGCTCAAAAATCAGACATGTGGTTGGGTGTAGGATACTATGTATTGTTAGTATTACTGGCTTGTGTTATAGTTGCAGTAGTGGGCAAAATATTAAGAGTATACGATCTTAGCCTCCAGATGCAGGGCAAAAAAGGTATGAACTGGAATAACATCATTGGTGTTATCTGTATCATAGTCCTGATTGCAGGCTTATACGGTGTGTATTGGTCATTCACTGTTCAGGGCAGCATGATCCTTCCTGAATCAGCTTCAGCGCATGGCGGCAAGATCGACTTTATGTTCTGGACCACCACGGTGATCACCATGTTTGTGTTTTTTATCACTCAAACGTTACTGTGGGTATTTCTTTTCAAATACCGCGGTTCAGACAAACGTAAAGGTTACTATTATCCGCATAACAACACGATCGAAAAGATATGGACCATTATCCCGGCTATCGTATTAACCATATTGGTTGTGTTCGGCTTCTTTACCTGGAGATCGGTTACTAATACTGATAACTTAAAAGGCGACATCAACATTGACGTAACCGCGCACCAGTTTGCCTGGGAAATTCGTTATCCCGGAAAAGATGGTAAATTAGGTCAGGTTAACTATCAATTGTATACGCCGAACAACATACTTGGCGTAAACTTCAAAGACAGAAACAGCTTCGACGATTTGAAGGCTGATACATTGGTATTGCCTGTGAACAGAGAAGTTCGTATCAATATCCACGCACAGGATGTGATCCACAGTTTATATATGCCGCACTTCAGAGTTCAGATGAATGCTGTACCAGGCTTGCCAACCTTCTTCAAATTTACACCGACCATCACTACTGCTGATATGCGCAACAGGTTGGACGATCCGAAATTTGAGTACTTGTTGTATTGCAACAAAATTTGCGGAGGTGGTCACTACAACATGCAAAAAGTAGTTCGCGTGGTTAGCGAAGCGGAATATGAAACCTGGATTGCAAGGCAAAAACCTTACTTGAGCGATCCGTTGAAAAAAGAATTGCATCTTGCAGATGCATCAGAACCAGGCAAAGCAGCAGAGAACAAGATAGCATTAAACAATTAATCAAGAATAGCGATTATGTCAACATTAGCAGTTCACGATCATGGAGTAGCGGGTCACGATCATGACCACGAACATCATCATCATGATACATTTATAACCAAATACGTATTTAGCCAGGATCACAAAATGATCGCTAAGCAATTCCTGATCACAGGTATTACTATGGCGGTTATCGCGATGCTGCTGTCAATCCTTTTCAGGATCCAGCTGGCATACCCTGATAAGAGCTTCCCTCTGCTGGAAACTTTATTAGGACGTTTTGCACCTGGTGGCCGTTTGGACCCTCAGTTCTACCTTTCGCTGGTAACCATCCACGGTACCATCATGGTATTCTTTGTGTTGACAGCCGGCTTGAGCGGTACCTTCAGTAACCTGTTAATTCCATTACAGGTTGGTGCGCGCGACATGGCTTCTCCATTTATCAATATGCTTTCATACTGGTTCTTCTTTATAGCCAGCGTGATCATGCTATCCTCATTCTTTATTCAAAAAGGCCCTGCAGGCGGTGGCTGGACAATCTATCCTCCGTTATCTGCGTTGCCAAAAGCAATGAATGGTTCTGAATTGGGTATGACCCTTTGGCTGATAAGTATGGTATGTTTTATCGCATCATCGCTGATGGGAGGTATCAACTACGTAAGTACTGTATTAAACATGCGTACTAAAGGTATGGACCTTTGGAAAATGCCTTTAACTGTTTGGGCTTTCTTCCTGACCGCTATCCTGGGGGTATTGTCATTCCCTGTATTAGTTGCAGGTGTAGTATTATTGATATTCGACCGTAGCTTCGGCACCAGCTTCTATTTGTCAGACATTATCCTGAACGGTAAAATTATGCCGTACGAGGGTGGTAGCCCGATTTTGTTCCAGCACTTGTTCTGGTTCCTGGGTCACCCGGAAGTATACATCGTAATCATGCCGGCGATGGGTATATCGTCAGAAGTTATCGCAGTAAACTCCCGCAAACCGATCTTCGGTTATCATGCGATGGTTTACTCTTTGATAGGTATCACCGTTCTTTCGTTTATCGTATGGGGCCACCACATGTTCGTTACGGGTATGAACCCGTTCTTAGGTGGTGTGTTCATGATCACTACATTGATCATCGCGGTTCCATCGGCAGTAAAAACATTCAACTGGCTTGCAACACTTTGGCGCGGTAATATACGTTTTACAGCGGCAATGCTGTTTGCAATCGGTATGGTGTCATTCTTCATCTCAGGTGGTATCACAGGTATATTCCTTGGTAACGCCGCATTGGACATCAATTTGCATGATACTTATTTTGTGGTGGCCCACTTCCATTTGGTAATGGGTTCCGCAGCTATATTTGGTATGCTTGCAGGTGTTTACCACTGGTTTCCTAAAATGTTTGGTCGTTTGATGGACCAAAAATTGGGCTACCTGCACTTCTGGTTAACATTCATCTGCGCTTACCTGGTGTTCTTCCCAATGCACTTTATGGGTCTTGATGGCGTGCCACGTCGTTATTATGCAATGACTGAATTCCCTGCATTTAATCACTGGTTATCTGTTAACACCTTTATTACGTGGTCCGCAATCATTGCAGGGTTTGCACAGATAGCATTCTTATACAACTTTATTCATTCTATATTCTGGGGTAAGAAAACAACCCAGAACCCATGGGATGCTAATACGCTTGAATGGACTGCTCCGGTAGAGCATATTCACGGTAACTGGCCTGGTGAAATACCAACCGTTTATCGTTGGCCTTATGACTACAGCAAGCCGGGACATGATACAGACTTTATTCAGCAGACTACTCCGCTTTCAGAAACTATGAGTTCTAACTTACCTCATGATTTCGAAGATAATCCTGCCGGCCTTCAGCAGTATAATGAATGGGCAAAGACACAAAGATCAAGTGAAGAAGTGAAGTAGTGACTGGTGAGCAGTGAACAAAATCACTGATTAACTAATCACTGGTTAACTAACAACGATCTAGCTTTTAGGGTATCTGTTAAGTCCTAAGTTTTAAGTCAAAAGTCCTAAGTCGAAAGTTTTTTGACTCAAGACTTTTGACTTAGAACTTAAGACTAAACAACAGGTACCCTAAATTTTTAGAAAATATAGATGAATATAGCAGTATCCCAAAAAAGGTTCCAAAAGATCAATCTTATCACAATTGTTCTGCTTTTTGTATTGATACTTGCCGGAGGAGTTGTACGAAGCACTGGCTCAGGAATGGGTTGCCCCGACTGGCCGAAATGCTTTGGGTGTTTAGTGCCGCCCACTAACGTTTCGCAGCTTCCCAAAGATTACAAACAGAAGTATGTTGCTGAACGCTTAGCAAAAAATCAACGTTTTGCTAAAACATTGGATGTGTTCGGGTTCAGCGATCTGGCTATACGTTTGCGCCAGGACAAATCCATCTTAGTACCTGAAGAATTTAACGCTGCCAAGACCTGGGTAGAATATATCAATAGGTTGCTTGGCGAAATTACAGGTATGGCTTTACTTATCACGGCAATCTATGCGTTTAGCTATAGAAAAGTAAATAAGGCAATAGTTGCACTCAGCATCTTCAACGTTGTACTGGTTGGTTTCCAGGCATGGTTTGGCTCGATCGTAGTTTCTACCAACCTGGTCGCCTGGACAATAACAGTACATATGCTGCTGGCATTAGCTATATTGGCCATAGCTATACTGACTTACCATAAGGCAAAAACAAACGGGAAACCAGGAATCAAAACAACGCCTATCATCCATATCATTACCCTGATCGCTGTAATTATATCTGTGACACAGATCATTTTCGGGACAGAGGTGAGAGAGAAAATCGATGCGGTATCCACCCGTTTGCGTGGCTATAGAGATGGTTGGGTAAACAGCGCAGGCCAGGTGTTTTTTCAACACCGAGACGTAGCACTGTTGGTGTTAGCGGTTAACGTAATGCTTTATGCACTGATACGCCGGCATTTCAGCAGGCATTCGGTTCAGCAGCAGTTAATGAGCTTTACCTTCCTGATCATCATGCTGCAGATTGTAACAGGTATTATTCTTTCGTATCTGGCGCTGCCGCCATTTGCACAGGCATCGCATATTTTGTTATCAAGCTTAATGTTTGGAGCACAATTTTATTTAATGCTGAACCTGTACCGGTCGGCTAACGGACAGGGGGTAAGCAAATGAAGTGGAAAGATTTTTCAAAGCTGATCAAATTCAGGCTGACATTTCTTGTGGTGTTTTCTGCGTCGGTCACTTTTTTGATTGGCAGTAAAGCCAACGCTCAAAATCACGGGCATATCAATTGGAAACATTGGGCCATGTTAATCGTTGGTGGTTTCCTGGTTACCGGGGCTGCCAACTGTTTTAACGAGATCATCGAGAAAGACTATGACAAGCTGATGAAACGAACTCAAGATCGTCCTATTCCTGCCGGTCATATGACCACAGGACAGGCGTTGATCCTGGGTTTGTGCATGGCATTGGCCGGTACCTATTTATTAGGCAGCCTAAATTTGCCGACAGGCTTGTTGTCGGTGTTTTCAATTTTGTTTTATGCATTTGCGTACACGCCTCTTAAACGTGTTTCGCCGATAGCTGTATTTGTCGGAGCTATACCAGGTGCTTTGGCTCCGTTTATCGGTTACGTAGCCGGTTATGGCATGGTAGATCAGATCGCCTTGATAGTTTTTGGTATCCAGTTCGTGTGGCAGTTCCCGCATTTCTGGGCAATAGCCTGGGTATTGGATGATGATTATAAACTGGCAGGATTTAGATTATTACCTACTGGCAAGCGTGATCTGGGCAGCGCCATTATCACCTTTATCAGCACAGTAATTATGCTGCCGGTGAGTTTGCTGCCAACTATTTATGGTTACGGAGGATATTGGGTTTTTGGCGTGTCATTAGCTTGCAGTTTACTATTTTTGTACCTCGGTTTTATGCTTTTAATTAAGCGCGACATCAAATCGGCACAAAGGCTGATGTTTGGTTCGTTTTTTTATTTACCGATAGTGCAGTTAATGTTTTTGTTTGATTTTTTAGGAAAATGATATGATGGCTCAGATACAGCAGGAAAATGACAGGTTAAACCTGGTACCGAAAAAATTTGTAATGTGGCTGTTTGTCTTCGCGTCGTTTATGATATTCGCTGCTTTTACCAGTGGATTCATCGTATACGTAGGCGGCAAAGGGCATGGAATAAATGTGATACTGCCTGATGTGTTTAGATACA
>JAFAKI010000142.1 GCA_019235595.1 Mucilaginibacter sp.
TTTGTCCGGACCATTGGTGACTTAGCTTTGGTTTACATCAAAATTTAAGGCCATGAACTTGCAATCGACCATCATCCCCGATACTGATAATCAGATCAATATCAACTCTGTTTTCAGCAGCTTAGATAAACCTATGATCTCGAAAGATTTTAAAGGCGGTAAGGTCAACAATATGTTTGCAAGCACGGAACTCGATCTAAGTAATGCCGACCTGACCGGCATGGCCATATTAAATATTTCCCAGCTTTTTGGTGAGATCACCCTGATCGTCCCCGCCGACTGGCATGTAGAAACTGATATTTCGCAACTATTTGCTAAGATTGATGATTACCGCGAAAATAAATACCGTGCAAAAAACTCAGACAAGGTGCTGGCTATTAAAGGCACCTCGGTATTTGCTAATATCGAGATACATAATATTTAACCTGCAACAGGTCGACCTGTACATTCTAAAAGGGCCAGAGGTAGTTTATTGATTTTCTTTCTTAGATTTAGCTACCAATTATGCTTCCGCTAATGAAAAAACTGACCCTATTCCTCCTTTTATTAAATTTTGCTGCACAGGCACAGGACAAAATTACCTGGCCAAATCATAAAAAAGCGGTTATTGTACTTACTTATGACGATGCGCTGCATTCACAATTGAGCATTGCTATCCCCCAATTGGATTCCGTCCATTTAACCGGTACTTTTTTCCTTACCGGCGATATAAACAACCTAACGATACCCCAATGGAGAAAAGCAAGCAAAAAGGGTCACGAGTTGGCAAATCATACCGTATTCCACCCTTGTTTAAGCAGGGATGATAACCCGATGGCTTCTGAACACTACACCGTTAATCGCATACTTCATGAAATTGAGGTGATGAACAATTATTTATTTGCGGTTGATGGTAAAAGCGGGCGCACGTATGCCTATCCCTGTACAGAAACGCATGTTGGAGGGAAAGACTATGTGGATTCACTGCGCAAACGCGGCATTATTAAATATGCACGCATTGGGGGCGATACAAACGCTGTCATTACCGACTTTAAACACCTTGACCCGCTAAAGGTACCATCCTATGGGCTGGAAGATCATACAAGCGCTGAAAAATTGATCGCTTTTGTAAAAAAGGTAGAAGAAAGCGGCGGCATGGGCGTCATTATGTTTCATGGTGTTGGCGGGGATTATATCACCACTTCTACACAGGCACACCGGGAACTATTGACTTACCTTACCAAAAATAAAAAAGACATCTGGGTAACCACCTTTCAGCAGGCGATGGATTATGCGATGGCGAATAAGCCGAAATAAATTTGAAAATTCGAATTATAAAAAAGTAGCTATGAAACTCATAATCGACTTTGATAAAATTAAAGACCTTTTAAAGCGGGAGTGGTTAATTACTTCTTTGAAGTTGATGCATATTGGGTTTCAGACAACAGAAAAACCTCAAACCGTTGCCCAATACAATAAAGATATCGAAAAAGGTAATATTGAAATTGAATCTGGCGAGTTTACCTCGGCAACAGATTTAAAGTCTGAAGCAAATAAATGGTAGCCTCATAACGAGCTCAACCAAACTCGACTCTGCTCAAAAAACTTTTTCCCCCACTTTGTCCAATTTGCAAAACGTGGCTTGTTATGGATGTATAATTCATATATTCATTAACCCTTTAAAATTTCAAAAAAATGGACGAGTACGCATTAATTATGAGACACGAGGATGGCAGCAAAATAGCTTCGCCCGAGCAAATGCAGATCTGGATGAAACAAACGATGGACTGGATTGGCGGCATTGCTGCGCAAAACAAATTTGTGAGCGGTACAGGTTTGCTTTTTGCAGACGCCAAAGTAGTGCATCATAACAAAACGGTAACCGATGGCCCCTTTGGTGAGATCAAAGAAACTATTGGGGGATTCATTACGGTAAGAGCTGAATCTGCTGAAGAAGCCGCGGAATTTGCAAAAGGTTGCCCGGTATTACAAGGCGAGGGCAATACCATGGAAGTGCGCCGGATACACAAAGGCAATGGTGCGCATTAATCGCTATCATAGTGAAGCAACAGGAGTTGATACCACATTTATTCAGGACGGAGTACAGAAAGATTGTCTCCGTTCTGTGTAAGCGTTTTGGGTTCGGTCAGATAGAGACCGCCGAAGATATCGCCGCTGATACTTTCTTAGCTGCTTCACAAACGTGGGCTTATACAGGTATCCCTGCTAACCCTGTTGCATGGCTATATTTTGTGGCGAAGAACAAAGCCAAAAATTATTTACTCCGAGACCTGGTATTCGAAAGTAAAGTGGCTGATGAACTAAAAAAATCATCCCCGGAAGCTTATGAAACCGAGATCGACCTATCGCCCCAAAACATTAACGACAGCCAATTGCAGATGATGTTTGCCATCTGCCACCCTTCCATCCCACCCGAAGCACAGATAGGTTTATCACTCCGTATCCTTTGCGGGTTTGGTATTGAGGAAATTGCCGATGCGTTTTTGTCGAACAAAGAAACGATCAATAAACGCCTGTTTCGCGCCAAAGAAAAGTTAAGGGAGGGAAATGTAAAGATTGAGTTTCCCGAACCGACCGAAATCAATGAGCGGCTTGCCACGGTGCTTACCACATTGTACCTGCTTTTTAACGAGGGCTACTATTCCAGTAGCCAGGA
>JAFAKI010000136.1 GCA_019235595.1 Mucilaginibacter sp.
TGCGCCGGATAAATAGCGGCAACAATGCCGATATACAAGCCGAAGAGCATAATAATGAAGTAGTAGTCCACGGATCAGCCGGCAGGACCGTTAACCTGCTGATAAAAGTTCCGATGACCGAAGGTAATTTAAAATTCGGTACGGTGAATGGTGGCAACATAAACGGCAGTAACCTTAACGGCGATCTGGAAGTGAGTAATGTAAACGGGGCCATAAAACTGACCAATATATCGGGTTCAGTAGTAGCTAATACGATTAACGGCAATGTGATCGTAACCTTTAAGTCGATCGATGCTAAGGCGGCTATGGCTTACTCTACTTTGAATGGCAACGTGGACGTTACTTTCCCCGCCTCATTTAAAGCAAACGTCAAACTAAAATCAGATAATGGCGATGTGTTCACCGACTTTGACGTAGCTACCGATATGCACAAACCCGAAGTTACCCGCAACGACGGTAAAGGGATGTACAGTCTAAAAATTGAGGACTGGGTATATGGTAAGATCAACGGCGGTGGTCCGCAATTGTTGATGAAAACTACTTTCGGGAATTTGTATATCCGAAAGGCTAAATAAGCAGCACCAACGACTCCTCCCCTGAAATCAGGGGAGGCCGGGAGGGGTAAAATCTGCGCATAGTTTAACTGCCTAAAGTTTTACCCACTCTGTCGACGCTGCGCTGGACATCTCTCCCTAAGTGTAGGGAGAGAACTATTATCTGGAATAAATCATCTTTAAAACTCATTCGTCATGTTAAGAAACTATATCAAAACTGCCTGGAGGAATTTGCTGCACAATAAGTTTTATTCAGCTATTAATATTGCCGGCTTAGCAATCGGTTTAGCGGTCGGTATTCTGATCCTGTTATGGGTACAGGATGAACTGAGTTTTGATAGTTTTCATAAACAAACCAAAGATATTTACCGCCTTGAACTTTGGGGCGGAACGGGTAACAACCGGCAGATATTCCAGATCGGGGTAGCGCCGATAGGACCTGCCGCTAAACAGCAACTACCCGAAGTAAAGGACTATGTGCGCACCACAGGTAATTATGATTATTCGCTGTATAAATACCATGATAAAGTTTTTGGTGATGAAAATGTAGTTTATGTTGACCAGTCGTTTTTCACGGTGTTTGATTTTAATTTGATTAAGGGCAATCCAGAGAAGCCTTTTACGGATGATCATTCAATCATCATCACAAAAACAACTGCCCATAAGTTTTTTGGCGATGCCGATCCGATAGGTAAAGTCATCGTAGCTGACAATAAGGAAAACTTTACCGTGAGTGGGGTCATCAATGATTTCCCGAAAAATTCCAGCCTGCGGTACGACATGATCACTCCGATCAGTCTGCATTTTAAGGCCATGCTTGCCCAGAAGAACGATATGACGAACAATTTCAGGTTCTTTAACTATCAAACTTATCTGCTCATTAAACCCGGGGCCGATATTAAAAAACTCGCCAAGCAAATCACCCAGGTTCACCTGGCACACAAACCGGATGATACAGATGCCGACTACCTGCTGCTGCCCCTATCAAAAATGCACTTGTACAACGCCGATTTGAGCGACAAAGGCATCACAACAGTCCGCATATTTATCATCATCGCCATATTGACCTTGACCATAGCCTGCATCAACTATGTCAACCTTTCTACCGCGCGTTCAATGCTGCGGTCGAAAGAGATCAGCATGCGCAAAATTATTGGAGCCGGAAAAGTGCAGCTCTTTCTGCAATTTATTGTTGAAACCGCTTTGCTATTCGCATTTGCAGCTGTGTTAGCAATCGCATTGATCTTTGTTTTAATTCCAACTTTTAACCAGATAGCCGGCAAGGAAATAAGCCTTAACCTCGGCGATTATCACATCTGGCTCGTGCTGTTGCTATCCAACGGCGGCACATTGGCGGCATCCAGCATTTATCCGGCGATGTTGCTTTCCTCATTTGAACCTTTAAAAGCATTAAAAGGCAAAATATCGGCAAGCATCGGCGATGTGCTTTTCCGCAAGATACTGGTGGCTACCCAATTCTCATTTTCTATTATCCTGATCATCGGCACTATCGTAATCACCGGTCAACTGAATTATATCCGTACTACAGGCGTGGGCTATGATAAAGCACACGTGCTCTGCTTCTGGATGCGCGATATGGCGAATCACTATGATGCCGCGAGGGCTGAACTCATGAAACAGCCAGGTATATTGGATGTAACCCGCTCGAATCAGAACATCGTCCGTTTCCAGGGTTTTACAGGAAATGTCGATTGGGATGGCAAAGATCCTAAACAGAATATTATCCTTCACCCGATTGTGGTCGATAAGGGTTTGACATCCTTCTTCAAAATGAAGATGGTTGAGGGTGCGTCATTTACTGGTGCAAAAAATGATACCGCTCATTTTATTCTGAATGAAGCCGCGATAAAAGAGATGGGGATCAAAAACCCGGTTGGTAAACGCTTCCGAATGCAGGAAATCAACGGAACCATTATAGGTGTTGTAAAAGACTTTCATTACGCCTCGATGAAGCAGAAAATTGAGCCGTCGATGTTCTGGTACGTACCGAAATACCTCAACACTATCTACATAAAGACTACTGATCGGGACGCTCCAAAGGCTATTGCCGCAGCAGAGCGTCAGTTTAAACAATACAATGGCGAGTACCCATTCGGCTATGCCTTTCTAGATGATATATTCGATAACATCTATCAAAGCGAGCAACGCGAAGGCACCCTTTTTACTGATTTCGCAGCCATCGCCATCTTTATTTCCTGCCTGGGTTTATTGGGATTGGCCGCCTACACTGCACAGGTTCGCACGCGTGAAATAGGCGTGCGCAAGGTACTGGGCGCAAGCGTAAGCAACCTGGTTGGCTTATTAACGAAAGACTTCCTTAAACTAGTATTACTGTCCATTGTAATCGCATCACCTGTTGCCAGGTATTTTATGCACAAATGGCTGCAGGATTTTGTCTATAAGATATCCATCAATTGGTGGGTGTTTGCATTAGCCGGAGGCATGTCTGTCATCATTGCATTCATCACTATCAGTTTCCAGGCGATTAAAGCAGCTTTGACCAACCCGGTGAAGACATTGAGGAGTGAATGAGGTGGGGGGGGTGAGTGGTGATGTGGTGAGTAGTGAATGATTGTCTATCAACTAATACAACCACTACAACCAAATTCACTATTGACTATTGACCATTGACCGCTTAAATTGCAGTAAAAAACCGGTATGAAACCTAAGATCCTTTTGCGAATAGCAGCAATTTTAATTCTCATTCATTGTGTACTGCATACCTACGGTTTTAACACCTGGAAGGAAGCTCCGGACCCTATTTATAAATCCGTTGTGGATGGGATGACCGGACATCAGTTTCCTTTCATGGGTGCTACACGCACATTGGGCAATTTTTATGAGGGCTTTGGCTATGCCAGTTCGATAGCGTTATTTCTGATAGCAATTGTTTTATGGCTCGTTTCGGGCGAAACAAGCCGCGGTGCAAACCTTGCGAAGAAAATCATCTATGCCGTTGGGATTGCTTTGGTGGCATGGGGTATAGATGAGATTGTTTATTTCTTTCCGTTTGCAGCAGCCATCACATTAACGGCAGCGGTGTTAACGCTGTTATCCGCTTTTGTGATGAAAAAGAACGATCAATTCAATTAACAAACTGTCATTGCAGGGCGACACAATATTACTCCTGCAATGACATATAAAATTTCTTTACTGTACCCTTCTATAAATTTCCGTCGTTTGTTCGCCGGTTTTCTTATCATCAATAACCTGCGAATACACATCCTTTCCTGTTAAGTTGATTTTGATAGAAAACTTATGCCCTACAAGCGCAGTATGGCTCGACCATTCTTCTTCCTCTGTCAATGAATCACTCTTGAAACTAAATGTTCCGTAACCAAAGCCATTTTTAAAAGTTGGTTTTCCGCCCTGCATTAAAGGATAGCGGTGTACAAACATAAAATGACCGCCCCAGAATATTTTGAACTGGGTTTCATTGCTTTTGGTGGTATCCTTCCCTTTTACCCAGAAAACCTTGTCCAGTTTCCACAAACCGTCCAGTACGGAAGTATCGCTTGTATGTATCCTGGAATAATCTTCTATCAGTTTGTATTTTACTCCTTTAATTACGGCCAGGTCCGGGATTATTTGTGTGTAGCCTGAATCCCTGCGGGTAATGGCAAGGTTAAAACTCTTTGATGAATCCAGGTAACCGCTGCTGTAGATATTACGTTCGAGTATGGTGTGACCCGTATCCAGGTTATACGCCCCGGTACCAAATCCAACAGATGAATCGGGGGCCATGCCTGCCCACATAAAGTACCTATCGGTATAAATTTTTATTTGAGTGCGCTTATATACTGTATCCTTCCCACCGCCGCTAGCCATTTGCTTATCCATTCTGTAAACACCCGCCTGAGTCACAATCTCTTTTTTCTTACATCCAAAAATTATGCAACTTATTAAAGCCGCAAGTATTAAAATCTTTTTCATGTCGATTTAGTTTAATGATGAACGAAAAACTGGTATGATCTGTTAGTTAGGTTCGATGGAGCGTCCAGATCATTACCCGTCGGGATAAAACGCCGTCATCAGGGGTATGCCGATATCATGCGTTGGTGGTTTCATAAAAATAATTTTCAGGTGAATTGGTCTATTAAATTTACGAATATTTTACGTCACAATAAAATATATAATTTTGATAAAAACCTATCAGTTTTATCCTGGTTTTTCAATATAATCAACTGATGAAAAAGCAATTAGTTTTATTCGCTTCTATTCTGCCGCTATTAATTATTTCGACCGGTTTTTTTGATGTCGAACACAAAACTTTGGAGATCGGCGCAAGCGCTCCCGACTTTAAACTGCAGGGTGTGGACGGCAAAACTTATACGCTTGAGTCATTCAAAAATGCTAAAGTCTTAGCTGTAGTTTTCATATGTAACCACTGCCCTACCTCGCAGGCTTATGAGAAAAGGCTCATCAAACTCACAAGCGATTACAGTCCGAGAGGAGTTCGAGTAGTAGCCATCAATCCCAATAACCCGGCTTCGCTGAGGTATGACGAATTAGGCTATAGTGATGTGGGCGATTCCTTTGCAGAAATGAAGATCAGAGCCCGTAATGCGCACTTCAATTTCCCTTATTTATACGATGGCGAAACGGAAGTTGCCTCAAATAAATACGGACCGGTATCAACTCCCCATATTTTCATTTTTGACCAGGAACGCAAGCTGCGTTACCAGGGCCGTATAGACGATACAGAAAATCCGGATAAAACACCTACTAGCAACGATGCCCGCAATGCCATTGATGCGTTACTGGCCGGCAGGGAAGTTCCAGTTAAGACTACCAAGGTTTTTGGCTGCTCTGTAAAATGGATTGAGAAGAAAGACTGGATAAAAAAAGCTGAGGTACAATGGGCAAAAGAGCCGGTGAATTTGCAGCAGGTTGACGAAAAAGGCATTGCCGAACTTTTGCGCAATAAAACCGATAAACTCAGACTGATAAACGTTTGGGCGACCTGGTGTGTACCCTGTGTGCAGGAATTTCCTGATTTGGTTTATATTAATCACTTATATCGTGACCGCGGACTGCAATTGGTCACTATTAGCTCAGATGATGCTATCAATAAAGACAAGGCATTGGCCTTCTTGCAAAAGAAACAGGCGTCGGGCTTAAACTATATCTATTCAGGCGATAGCAAGTACAAAATGATCGAAGCGATCGACCCAAAATGGCAGGGGGCATTACCTTATACCATGATCATAGAGCCCGGCGGCAAAGTGATCTACGCCAAAGAAGGCGCCTTTGATGTGGAAACACTAAAGAAGGTGATATTTGATGATCCGATGATTGGGCGTGTGTACAAGCAGTAAGGTAAATATACCATACGGTTCAGACTTACGAAAAATAGAAAGTTCCATAAGTCTGAACCGCCAATGTTTTGCTCAGTGGTGTGAGCCTGCCAAATCCTGCTGCGAAACCTGGTCGGGTAAGCCAAAAGAGTTTTCGTCGTTTATCTGCATATAGGTATTAGTGCAGAGTCCAATAAGCATTCCGTCAAGCAAAGGCCGCAATGAATCAACATTCGGCGCGGTCCAGATACAGGCTGCTTGTGTTGGGTCGGCACCTGCCAGCAAACTGTGAACTTTAAAACCTTCGGGCAAAGCAGGCTCGATCTTAACTAAGCTCCAAAACGCCTCGGGATTGGAGATTTGGTGATTTACTAAAACATGCATGGTTTTATGGGTTAAAATTAATTGGCTATTAAAGCTAAGTAATTCATTATGAATTTTATATACAAAAATCAGGGAGTTATCAACCTATTTTGGAGCTATTTCTGAGGCACTTGTATCGCGGTAAAACAATTTGCCTCTTCGTGCTGTTATCATTTTATTTTAAACCAGTAACACGATGTGATCTGGAAAATAAACATTGAACTTTTAACATTAAATTCAACTTATTTTTTTAATTTGATCGACGCGGCTCAAATGCGCAACAGACCCTATGGAAACAGCAACCTCCCCAACTTTTCTGGGCCAGATTTTAGATAAACTGCGCCCTGCTGACCTGCACAAAAAGGAAAACCGCTTAGCTATTAAAGCGCGTGTAGAGCATTTGTTAGCCGAAACCGGCCTGACCAAGGCAGAACTTGGATTCCGCATTCGCAGAGAGATAGTAACCTTGCGTTCATGGTTGTCCGGTACACGCAACCTGACTATCGAAACGCTTCAGGAGTTGTGCCTATCGCTGCATATTTCTTTGGGTGATTTGGTTTTGGAATAATCGTTCATCACGCTAGTCGCTCTCGCGAGTTTTTAACTCGTGAGTCGCATTGCGCAAGTTTTTAACTTGCCGCATTCTTAAGCTGAAAGCTTATACCATGCTTTACCACGAGTTGTAAGCTCGCGGCAGCAGACATTATATTATTTCACTATCCAATCAAAATGCTTCTCCTTCTGTCCGGGAGCAGAAAATCGCTCCAGCAAAAACTGACCGGTGTAAGAGTTTTTCTCTTTGATCAAATCTTCAGGCACGCCCTCAAAAACAACACGGCCACCGTTTTCGCCGCCTTCCGGACCGATATCTATCACCCAGTCGGCGCATTTGATCACGTCCATGTTGTGTTCTATCACAATGATGGTATTGCCCTGGTCAAGCAGTGCGTCGAATGATTTGAGTAGTTTTTTAATATCTGCGAAGTGTAAGCCGGTTGTCGGCTCGTCAAAAATGAAAAGGGTTTTGTTCGAGTTATTGCCCTTTACCAGAAAGGACGCCAGTTTGATTCGTTGTGCCTCACCGCCGGATAAGGTATTAGACGATTGACCTAACTGTACATAACCCAAGCCTACATCAGCCAAAGGCTTTATCTTACTTAATATTTTCGGTTCTTTTCTGAAGAATTCCAGCGCTTCATCAATGGTCATGTTCAACACATCGGATACATTCTTATCCTGGTAGGTCACATCCAGAATATGCTGTTTAAAGCGTTTACCGCCGCAGGTTTCGCAGGTCAGGAAGATATCGGCCATAAATTGCATTTCTATCTTCACTTCGCCCTCACCCTGGCAAACATCACAACGCCCCCCCTCGACATTAAATGAAAATGCCGATGGCTTTAACCCCGCTGCTTTAGCTGTAGGCTGTGCGGCGTACAGGTTACGTATCTCATCCCATGCTTTCACATAAGTAACAGGATTGGAGCGTGATGAACGGCCTATGGGGTTCTGATCCACCAGTTCCACCTGCTCTATTTTCTGATAATCGCCTTCAATGCTATCGTAAGCGCCTGTTTGTTCGCCGGTATAATTGCCCAGTGCCTTTTGTAAAGCCGGAGCCAGGATACGCTTAACCAAACTTGTTTTGCCAGAACCGGATACGCCAGTTACTACAGTCAGTACACCCAGCGGGAACTTTACATTTACATGCTTCAGGTTATTTTCACGGCCACCGCGTATTTCTACATAATCATGCCATTTACGGCGATGTGCAGGTATGGCTATCTGCTCTTTCCGTGCCAGGTAACGGCCGGTCAGGCTATTATTATCTTCAATAATTTCATTATATGTGCCCGAGAAGATTAGCTCACCGCCATGTGTACCGGCCTCCGGACCAATATCGATAATATGATCGGCCGCTTGCATAATTTCCTCCTCGTGCTCCACCACCAAAACGGTATTACCCACATCGCGAAGAGATTGCAAAACGCCAATCAAACGCTGAGTATCTCGGGGATGTAGCCCAATGCTTGGCTCATCTAAAACATAAACTGATCCTACCAAACTACTACCCAAAGAAGTAGCTAAATTAATACGTTGTGACTCACCGCCTGATAAGGTATTCGACAAGCGGTTCAACGTTAAATAGCTTAATCCCACATTATTCAAAAACCCCAATCGGTTGGTAATTTCCATCAGCAACCTTTTGGCGATCTTCTGGTCGCGCTCATCCAGTTCCAGATCGGCAAAAAAGCGGTAAGCTTTATCTAGTGGCATCAACACAATATCGGTGATGGATTTGCCATTGATCTTCACATAGGACGCATCCTGGCGCAGGCGACTCCCCTTGCATTCCGGACAGGTAGTTTTACCACGATAACGCGACAACATCACACGGTATTGAATTTTATAGGTCTGTTCTTCCAGTTCCTTAAAGAAAGAATCCAAACCTCTGAAATATTGGTTACCGGTCCAGATCAACCGTTGCTGCTGTCCAGTAAGCTGATTGTATTGACGATGGATCGGAAAATCAAACTTCAGTGCGTTCCGCACCAAAGCTTCGTTCCATTCGCGCATCTTTTCACCACGCCATGGCGCAATGGCTCCGTCATAAACCGATTTACTTTTATCAGGAATAACCAAATCCTCATCAATCCCGATCACCTTGCCATAGCCTTCGCAGCGTTTACAGGCCCCATATGGGTTGTTAAAGCTAAAAAAGTTGGGCGTTGGTTCTTCAAAGGCGATACCGTCTAATTCAAAACGGTCGCAAAAAAACCGTTCGGTTTCCTCGTCTTCCTCAGGCTTACGGTAACGAACATAACAGTCGCCCTTACCTTCAAAAAAGGCAGTTTGCACCGAATCGCCTAAACGACTGATAGTTTCATCCGTTTCGTTTTTGGTAACGCGGTCAATGACAATGCGGACGGCGGTTGGTGCGTGGAGTACGGTAGGTTGATCACCTTTCGCCTTTTTGCTTTTAGCTTTCTCCTCAAGCGGTTCATTGGCAATAGATTTGTCTTCCAGAATAGATTCGATACGTTCTATTTTGCCTTTATATTCTACCCTAACAAAACCTTTTTGCAGCAAAACCGCAAGCTCTTCCTTCAAACTGCGGTTATTATGCGGGTGCAATGGGCATAGTATGGTCACTTGTGTTTCGTCAGGCAGCGAGGTGATAAAGTTTACCACATCCGTTACTGTATCTTTTTTGACAACCTGGCCCGACACCGGCGAATAAGTTTTACCGATACGCGAAAACAGCAGCTTTAAATAATCATATATCTCGGTAGAAGTACCAACTGTTGAGCGGGGGTTTGACGTAATTACTTTTTGTTCGATGGCGATTGCAGGGGCGATACCTTTGATATAATCTACCTCAGGCTTGTTCATCCTACCCAAAAACTGGCGCGCGTAGCTAGAAAGACTCTCCACATAGCGGCGCTGACCTTCGGCATACAACGTATCAAAAGCCAGGGACGACTTGCCCGACCCCGACATGCCGGTGATCACCACCAGTTTGTTCTTAGGTATGGCCACATCCATGTTCTTCAGATTGTGCACCTTAGCACCTTTGATGATGATGTTATATTGAGGGTCTTTTTCGGTTTCGATGCTCATAAGTCGTTCATAGTTCAAGGTATGAACACGATTTATGGGATTTACCAGATTTTCATGATTCTTGTTAATCATTTAATCCTGCAAATCGTGTTCAGACAAAAGAGATGCAAAAATCCTAAAATATTTAGCACTTTCCAAATGGTTTCAGTTAATTGATTGTAACTTTTAGAGACGCTAAATCGCTTAAAACCAAACGTTAAAATGACGTTTAAAAGTGTTAAAATATGTTAAAAATGAGCTCCAAATGCAATGTTGGATAGTTTAGTTATAAATATAATTTGGTTTTTAGGTTGCAAATTGCTTTATTTGATGTAACAAAAATACTAACTGAGCAAGGAGAAGCCCTATAGAGAGAAAATCTACTTTATAATTTTTTTACGATTAAAACTATAAAAGTAGTGTTCTATGGATTTTCAAATGCAGAGTGATCAAGATCTAATCCATCTATATGTAGCGGGTGATGAAGCGGGGTTGGTGGAGCTTTTACGCCGTTATCAGGCAAAAATTTATACTTCAATATATTTACTGGTAAAAGACGAATATCTTGCCGAAGATATCTTCCAGGATGCCTTTATTAAAGTTATTAATACTTTACGTGCCGGCAAATACAACGAGGAAGGAAAGTTTCTTCCCTGGGTAACGCGTATTGCCCATAACCTGGTGATCGACCATTTCAGGCGCGAGAAACGTGCTCCGATGATCAATAACGGTGACGATTTTGATATTTTCGAGGTATTGGGCAACTACGACGAAAGCACCGAGGACAGGCTGGTCCGCGAACAAACGCACCGCGACCTTAAAGCCCTGATCCATCTCTTACCTGCCGAGCAGAAAGAAGTATTGATCATGCGCCACTTTGGTGATATGAGCTTTAAAGAAATTGCCGACGTAACAGAGGTGAGTATCAACACCGCATTGGGCCGTATGCGTTATGCGCTCAACAATCTGCGTAAAATGATGCAAAGCAAGGAGTTAAGCCTGAAAAACTAACCGTAGCCATTCTACCTTAAAGGCCGTAAGGAGCAGCGGGATCAACATCCCGTTCCCTTTACGGCCTTTGGTGTTTAAAAAATCTTTAGTTTTTGCCTCCTGCACAACATTTCCCGACCAGGCGCCGTTATAATTTCAAATACTCTGAAAATATTTTGACAGCATTTTGCCCCGATTAAAAATTTCATCAAAATTTCATCTTCGGTAAAATATTATCTTTATGTCTTCGTTATTTATGCTGTAAACCAATTATAAACAGCCTTATTTAAATTTGAGAAAATGCGTATGGGAGAAACTTCTACAACAACTATTAATGGAACTTCTAACAGGGCGGCTATGAAAGAAACAGATGCCAAAACCGAAAACTTAGAAGCTGATGATTTGATTTTCTATCACTCTCTAAGAACCGAGCTGGATTTACTAAAAAAAAATCCGAGCTCGAAAACTATCCATCAGATTCTTAATTACTCAAGGAGCCTGCGTTAGTAAGTCAAAATTCTTAAGTCTGGAGTCGTAAGTTATCGGTAACTTTCACTCCGGACTTTTTTATTTTCGACTTGAGGCTTTTGACTTAAGACTTTGTACTTTTACCCATGCTCAAGCCTGAACGTTACCGTCATTTTGTTGACTATTTTTCAAAACATCAACCTAATGCGGTTACCGAATTACATTACGACAGTCCGTTTCACCTGCTAATAGCGGTCATTCTTTCGGCACAATGCACTGACAAGCGTATCAACCAGGTCACCCCTGCCCTTTTTGAGAAATTCAGGATACCGGAAGAGCTTGCAGCCTCTACCCCCGAAGAAATTTTTGAATATATCCGAAGCGTAAGCTACCCTAATAACAAATCGAAGCATTTAGTAGGCATGGCCAAGATGCTGGTAGAAAAATTTAACAGCGAGGTGCCTTCTGATATTAACGATTTGCAAAAGCTACCCGGCGTAGGCCGCAAAACTGCTAATGTGATCGCGTCAGTGGTGTTTGAACTGCCTGCGATTGCCGTGGATACCCATGTTTTCCGCGTAGCCAACCGTATCGGACTCACAACCAATGCCCGCACCCCATTAGCTGTGGAAAAACAACTAGTCGAATTTCTTCCACGCGAAACCTTAGCCATTGCCCATCACTGGCTTATTTTGCATGGCCGGTATATTTGCCTGGCACGTAGCCCAAAGTGCGAAACCTGCCCTATAAGCTGGTTTTGTAAATATTATGAGCGTACCCATACTGAGTCGGCATTGAAAAAGGCAGAAGCACTGAAGGCTAAAAAAGCCAAAGATCTGCAAAAGAAAAAACAGCAAAATACCATGCACAAGGAGCTCAAAAAGCGTAGTGTGGATAAAGATATTTGATGATTGTTGGGTAGTTGATTAAGTTTGGTTTTATTGTAGTTAGAATGGTTGATTGAGTTGGATTAAGTTGATTAAGTTAAATAACTGCAAAATAACCCAACCACTCACTTAATCAACCAATCAACTTAATCAACTAAAAAATACTAAAAAAATTAGTATTTACCAAAATAAATACATACATTTGTTACTCGAAAAATTTTAAGAATGAGCAGCGCAGAAAAATTAAAAGCTTTACAGCTTACTTTAGACAAGCTTGAAAAATCATACGGCAAAGGTACCATCATGAAGTTGGGTGAAACCGCAATAGAGCCTATCGATGTCATTTCTACCGGGTCAATCGGTCTGGATATCGCGTTAGGTGTCGGTGGTTTGCCAAAAGGCCGTGTGATAGAAATATACGGACCTGAGTCGTCAGGTAAAACAACTTTGGCTATCCACGCTATCGCCGAATCGCAAAAAAATGGCGGCATTGCGGCTTTTATAGATGCGGAGCACGCGTTCGACCGTTTTTATGCTAAAAAATTAGGCGTTGATGTGGAGAACCTGCTGATTTCTCAGCCTGACAATGGAGAGCAAGCATTGGAAATTGCTGACAACCTGATCCGTTCGGGAGCGATTGATATCATCGTAATTGACTCTGTAGCTGCCCTTGTGCCAAAAGGTGAAATTGAAGGCGAAATGGGCGACAGCAAGATGGGTCTGCAAGCGCGCTTAATGTCACAGGCTTTGCGTAAACTGACCGGTACGATTGCCAAAACCGGCTGCTGCTGCATATTCATTAACCAGTTGCGCGATAAGATCGGCGTAATGTTTGGTAACCCCGAAACTACTACCGGTGGTAATGCGCTTAAATTCTATGCTTCGGTACGTTTGGATATCCGTCGTATATCGCAGATAAAAGACAGCGACGAAGTATCCGGTAACCGCGTAAAAGTGAAGATCGTGAAGAACAAAGTTGCACCGCCTTTCCGTATTGCTGAATTTGATATCATGTTTGGTGAAGGCGTTTCCAAAGCCGGCGAGATCATCGACCTGGGGGTTGACTATAACATCATCAAAAAATCGGGCTCATGGTTTAGCTATGGCGATACGAGATTAGGTCAGGGACGCGACGCTGTTAAACAGTTAATACTGGATAATCCTGAACTGGCCGAGGAACTGGAAACTAAAATAAAGGAAACTGTTACCGGCGATAAGTTAGCTGTAGAAACAGAGTAAGACACGATTAAAGGATTAAAAAGATTAATCGTGATGCAGATTAAAAGCCTTTCCAGATCGGGAAGGCTTCTTTTTTTATGTTAATTTCCGCCGGTTTTCAGGTACATGTATACGATGCCGACGATGACGATAATAGCCAGTACAATCAAACCCGTTGCGCCTTTGCGTTTATCCTGCTTCATCAGCCAAATAAAAAACGCCACCAGCGGCAACAGAAAAACACTGAAGAAAATTATTGAAGGAGCACCCATTGCAATGATTGAATTAGTGAATGAGTGAATTAGTGATTGCACTCATATCTTTAAAAGTCCGGAAGTCGGAAAGTCCGCAAGTCCGGAAGCGCTGCAAAAATAGAAATTAAAATAATAAACCTTTCAGCTTTCACCTTAAAATGGCATTCTTGCCAGCGGTGCGGTATCCTGTCCCACAAAATCGCCTTTCAGGTACTTGTAATAGCCTGCAATAGCTATCATGGCGGCGTTATCGGTACAATATTGGAATTGTGGGATAAAAGTATTCCAGCCCATTTCTTCGCCCAAATGTTTCAGTCCATTGCGTAAACCAGTATTGGCGGAAACGCCTCCGGCTAAAGCGACATCCTTTACGCCATATTGTTGGGCAGCTTTTTTCAGTTTGTTCAGCAAAATCGTAACAATACGTTTTTCTACCGAAGCGCAGATATCCGCCATATTATCCTGCACAAAGTTGGGGTTCAGTTTGGTGTTATCCCTGATGAAATAAAGAATCGCTGTCTTTAACCCGCTAAAGCTGAAATTCAAACCGGGTATTTGCGGCTCAGGGAACTGATAAGCATCAGGGTTACCCATGCGGGCATATTTGTCAATCATCGGTCCACCGGGATAGGGTAAACCTAAAATTTTACTGGTTTTGTCCAGCGCTTCGCCTGCAGCGTCATCATTAGTCTGGCCAACCACTTCCATATCAAAATAATCTTTTACTAATACGATTTGGGTGTGGCCTCCGGATACGGTCAGGCATAAGAAAGGAAAACTTGGTTTAGGTTCATCAATAAAATGTGCCAATATGTGAGCCTGCATGTGGTTTACCTCAATAAGCGGTAAATTTCTGGCCAATGCAAATGCCTTCGCAAACGAAACACCTACTAATAACGAGCCTAAAAGTCCAGGGCCGCGCGTGAAAGCGACCGCATCAATATCATTTTTGCTTATTTTAGCGTTTATTAGTGATTGGTGTACTGCGGGAACGATATTTTGTTGATGCACACGCGAAGCCAGCTCTGGCACTACGCCGCCATAAGCTTCGTGAATGGTTTGATTGGCAATTACATTGCTTAAAATATGACCATCGGCACACACAGAGGCTGATGTTTCGTCACAGGAAGATTCAATTCCGAGTATTACAGGCACTTTAAAAAATCAAATTTCAAAAACCGGGTTAAATAAACTTTGGTTAATGAAGAAAGTCAAAGAAATAAACGTTAATATGTGTAAAAACTAAACTCATTATCAATACATGAATTTATATTTTTGCGCATTCAATTAAAAATACAAAGTTATTAAAAAACTACTCAACATAGCGTTAGGGATTGTGCTGTTTATTTTACTGGTGATCAGCATCGTCCTATTGTTATTTGAGTACAAGCCGGTACAAACGTGGGCAGCTAAACAGGCGATGGACTACCTCTCGGAAAAACTTAATACCAAAGTCAGCATAAAGAGCCTTTACATCAAGCCGTTTTCGACAGTAGTACTCGAAGATTTTTATGTGTTGGATAAGCAAAAAGACACTCTGCTTAGTACCCCTAAGCTGACAGTTGATATTAGCGGCTTTTCGTTATTGACCAGCATACAAAGTCAACATCTCGATCTGAGCCTGGTAAAGCTGGATAATGGATCTGTTTACCTGAAAAAGCTGAAGGACAGCACCAGTAATCTCAAATTTATTGAAGACTTTTTCAGGTCACCTGATACTGCCAAAATAAAAACACAAGGCAAACCCTGGACAATAGATTTTGAAAAAGTAGCCATCAACAACCTGCACTTTCGGTATAAGAACTTTTTGGTGGATACACTGATGAAGCAGGTGAATTTTGATGATGTTGACGTTTATCATTTCACAACCGAAATCTCAAATCCTGACTTTGTCCACCATGTTTTCAAAGGGGACATACACAAGCTAACCCTGCTGGAAAAGAAAAGTGGTTTTTACCTGAAAAACCTGAGCGGTCATGCCACGGTAGATACCAACCAGATAATGGTGCAGAATATGCATCTTCAAACGGCACATTCTGACCTGAAAAATTATTTCAGGATGAAGTTTAAGGACTTCGATGAGATTGGTGCTCATATCAATGACCGCGTGTATATGGACGGCGATTTTAAAACATCACGCATAG
>JAFAKI010000275.1 GCA_019235595.1 Mucilaginibacter sp.
CTGGGAAAAACGCCGTTCTTTAATAAAACCTCGCCTACACCTGTTGATGAAGCGACCAGTTTGGTTTGGTTCCTTGAAAATACATTTTACCAGGCGGCATCAGGCATCCAGTCAAAACTGGAAGAAGAATTTGATATTGAATATTCAGATGATCACCAGATACTGGAATTAGGTTTCTGGCCGGGCGGTGACCGTGACGGCAACCCGAACGTAACCACTGAAACAACCGCTTCTGTGGCGAGCCTGTTAAGACAATTTGTTTTCCGTAGCTATTACCGCGATTTCAGGCTATTGAAACGCCGTATCACTTTCAGAGGTATTGAGAAGACCATATCGCGGCTCGAAAAGTTGCTTTATCAGAACGCCTTCAATGTTCAGTCAAACCCGAAAGATCTGCAAGGCGAATTATTATCGCTTTTAGATTCCATCAAACAAACCTTAATAACCGATCACGGTGGCCTTTTTGTAAACATTGTGGACGGTATGCTTCAGAAGGTGCGTTTGTTCGGTTGTTACTTCGCAACACTGGACATCAGGCAGGACAGCCGCGTATTGCGCAGTGTATTTAAGTATTGTATACAGCAATCGCAAATCAAATCGGGCCTGACCAAAGAATACGAAGCCTTGAGTGAAGAAGAAAAGCTAAAAGCAATACCTTTTAATGAAGCCGACTTTCATTGCCCGGATGATGCGGATGATATGACCAAGGATACGCTGAATACTATTCGTTTGGTTCAGCAGATACAGGAATCAAACGGCCAAAAAGCTTGTCAGCGATTTATTATAAGCAACTGCCAGCGTTCGTCGGATATTTTGCAGCTGATGAATCTGTTTTTGTGGAGCGGATGGAGAAAGGAATCGCTGAGCGTTGATTTCATGCCGCTTTTTGAAACGGTAAACGACCTGACCCATGCCGCCGAGGTGATGGAAAGCCTGTACGTTCAGCCGTTTTATAAAGAACACCTGAAACGTCGCGGCAATCGTCAAACTATCATGTTAGGTTTTTCCGATAGCACCAAAGACGGCGGTTACCTTATGGCCAACTGGTCGATCTACAAAGCAAAAGTTGAGCTGACCGCTATGGCAAGGAAATACGGCATCGATTTAGCGTTTTTTGATGGACGTGGAGGCCCTCCGGCCCGTGGTGGTGGCAAAACACATCGTTTTTATGCCTCGATGGGTAGCGAAATAGCCAATGAGCATATCCAACTCACAGTACAGGGCCAAACCGTTAGCTCTCAATACGGCTCTGCCGAAACTGCCCGCTTTAACATGGAGCAACTGATCAACGCGGGTATTGTGTCAGCGCTCAAGCCCAATGAAAATGACCTGCTGAGTAAACAGAGTAAAGGATTGATATCAGAGATGGCTGATGCGAGTTATAACCTATTCATGGGATTAAGACAACATCCGTTATTTGTAGAATATCTGGAGAAGTACAGTCCACTAAAATTATTGTCAAAAATCAATATCAGCAGCCGGCCTACTAAACGTAACGCAGATTCGCAATTAAGACTTGAAGATCTACGTGCTATCAGTTTTGTAACCTCATGGAGCCAGTTGAAACAAAATATCCCCGGTTTTTATGGGGTAGGAACGGCATTGAAAAAGATGAAGGATGAGGGTAAATGGGAAGAAGTAAAACATCTTTACCATAATTCCGGATTCTTTAAGACGATGCTGGATAATTGCAGCATGTCCATGTCCAAATCAGATTTCCGTGTTACCGCTTACCTCGGAGAAGACAAGAAATTCGCTGCCTTCTGGAAAATGCTGAAGGACGAATATGAGCTTACCAAACACATGATCCTGGAGTTAACTGATACTGAAACTCTGATGCAGGAATACCCCGTTGAACGGAAATCCATTTTTGTACGGGAAAAGATTGTATTGCCATTGGTGATCATACAGCATTATGCACTGCAATGCCTCAATAGAAACGAGCATCCTGAGTTGAACGACGTTTACAACAAGCTTGTAATACGGACAGTTTATGGTATTGTGAATGCGGGAAGGAATTTAGCGTAAAACCGTTTTTGGGTTGATTGGGTTGGATTGAGTTGATTAAGTTTAATTAGATTTACATTATTGAATCCTGTAAATTCTGATTCAGACAATGGCCACCGTTGCACTCAAAAGCGCTGAAGGTAAGTGGATAATGGTTTCGGCCATACTGGCCTCGGCTATGGCGTTTATCGATGGCACTGCGCTGAATGTTGTTTTGCCCGCTCTTCAAAAAAGCCTGAATGCCACTGGAGCAGACTTATTTTGGCTGCTGAATGCTTATCTCTTAATGCTTGCTTCCCTGATTCTTGTCGGCGGTTCTTTGGGCGATAAACTCGGTCGCAAAAAGGTCTTCATGCTGGGAATATTTGTGTTTATTCTTGGCTCGGCAGCCTGCGGCTTTGCACCGACGGTGTTTCTCCTGATTATATTCCGTATCATACAAGGTATTGGTGGCGCTTTAATGATACCGGGCAGTTTATCGCTTATATCATCATCTATCAATGAAAATGAAAGAGGAAAAGCCATCGGCACATGGTCGGCTATAACCACAGTGGTTACGATGGGCGGCCCGATCTTGGGAGGAACTTTGGCTGATGCCGGTCTCTGGCGTTATATTTTCTTTATTAATGTCCCGATAGGGATTGTAGCCTTAATCATATTGTGGCTCAAAGTAAATGAAAGCAGAGACGAGGATGCCGATAGGGCTGTCGATATTGGCGGAGCAATCACCATAGCTTTAAGCCTCGCATTAATTACGTTTGGCTTTCTGAGAATTCCGGCTATCGGGTTTAAAACGCCACAGGTTTACCTGACATTGTTTGCCGGGGTTATTTTCATGATCGTTTTTCTCTCTATCGAGAAAAAAAACAAACACCCGATGATGCCTTTGTATTTGTTTTCGAACCCGGTCTTTACCGGCGTGAATTTATTGACGTTTTTCCTTTACGCCGGGCTGGGAGCGGGGATGCTTTTTCTATCACTCAACCTGGTACAGGCACAGGGATATAGCCAATTGCAATCGGGGCTTACGTTTTTACCATTTACAGTTTTAATGATCACTATTGCCCGTTACGCGGGTACACTGGCAGATAGATATGGCCCGCGTTTACTTTTGATCCTTGGACCGGCTATCGCAGGAGCAGGTCTGCTTATCTTATCCTCTATAAAACAAACTGCCGGTCCGGCAGAATATTGGACAACCTTTTTCCCGGGCATTATTGTATTTGGCTTGGGAATGTCATTTACCGTTGCTCCACTTACCGCGACTGTGATGACTTCTGTTAGCAATCATCTTTCGGGTGTTGCTTCTGGAGTTAATAATGCACTTACCCGTATAGCCAACGTTTTTGCAAATGCTATTTTCGGAGCTTTGGCTGTATTACTTTTCTCCAGATCATTACAGGATCAACTTCAAACAATCCCGCTTGATTCAAAAGTTAAAGTGTCTATTGTAAAAGAGGCTGCCAACCTGGGTAACGCCAAAGTTCCGAAAGATGTTGATAACCAACTCAAAGAAACTATAAGCAATAGCTACAGGACAAGTTTTATTCATGCATATAGTGGAATTATGAAAATATCAGCAGGATTAGGGTTTTTGGGAGCTTTAATGGCACTGGTCTTTATCCCCAATAAAACTGAAAAGAAAGAATAGCAATCAGGTGCTATAACTATTTTCTTATTAGATAAACCTTTTACGATACAGGTTGTTTTTCAGGCAGAACTTAAAAAAATAGCTATGAAAAATAGACTCTTGCTTGTATTACTGGTGCCGGCAATATATGTTATGTCATCGTGCGATGACCCGAAGAAAGCAAAAAATTATAACCAGGAGACAATGGTTGATCAAAGCAGTCTAAACTTTATTGATACCGCAATAGATGGGGGCCGCACAGAGGTGAGGTTAGCTAACGAAGCCGAACGTATCTCACATAATCCACAAATAATACGTTTTGCCAAAATGATGGTCACTGATCATACTAAAGGCATTGAAGAGCTAAAGGCGCTCAGAAAAAAAGAACTAGTCAACCCCGATGATGTATTGAGCCCGGAGCATAAAAAACTGATTGATAGCCTGTCCAAACTTTCCGGAACCAATTTCGATAAAGCTTATATGCATGTGATGGTTGCAGATCACGAGAGAACGGCAGACCTGTTCAAAGAAGAAACCCAGGAAAGGGAAGCATCTGTACAGGCTTTTGCACGCAAGACATTGCCGACTATTGAAATGCATTTGGAATCGGCCAAAGCGATTGACAAAACGCTCAAATAATAGTCTCAAAGACAGGAAACCCGCTAAATAGCGGGTTATTTTTTTATCTTTTTGTGATTGCCATAAAAGGGACTTCCATCTTTTTCCAGCACGTTGAAGATATCTATATTGATAAATTCCAGCGGCGGGGCTTTTTTATATTCCCTTTCGACCTGGGTAATCACTGCACAAATTTTGTCCAGTACATCAGGAGTCAGGCGCGAGTTGTTGTCTAATTGTTCGCAATCTTCAACACCCAATGTTTTGAGCAGAAAATAATCTATCTCATGATACCTAATCCCGTAGATGAGTTTGGTATTGTACGGCTTAATAATATGACTGACTGAGAAAAAAATCGGCGGGTCTTTCATGCTTTAATAAATTGAAAGGGCCTTATCAATAGCTGAACCAAAGGTCATATAAACCTTTAGTTAAATATACGAAACATTTATTTAATAATGGTTAACAAAACGGAAAATTAAATTCCATTTTTTAATGACGACAAATAAGTATCTTTATATGGAAATGAAAAAAGAGTACACCATATTTTATTACCTGGTACGATGTAATATCGGTACCTGGGTATTGATATTGGTGCACCTTTTTATTCTCGTTGTCTTGATCTCAACTTTTTCCTTTCTTATCGAGAAGATACAGGGATTTTAATCACAATTTTCGTCATGCCGAATTTATTTCGGCACCCCACAGGACTTTCACGCCATGCTTAGTCTGCTACTTGTCTGCGGTAGCCCTGTATATTTCACACACTATGATAACGATAAACCGTTAAGAAATATCCTTTGCCAAGGGAAAATCAATGGGTACCTGTACCAGCCGGAAAGCATAATTGGTAAAACTCATTACATTGATGAGTACCAAAAGATCAATAATAGCAACCTCCTGGTAACCTAAAGCATAAAACTCATCCAGCAAATCATCATTAACCTGTCCCTTGTTTTCAATTACCGATTGGATAACGCGGTAAATCACCTGCCATTTTTTTTCAGAATGGGTTCCGGTACGCAACAATAGCGTCTCATCCTCCGTCCATCCATTTTTAAGCGCGGATTGGGTGTGAGATGCCAGGCAATATTCACATCCGTTTAGTTGCGATACGATGAGATAAACCCCTTCTCGTTCTTTAACGTGAAAAGTGCCGCGCGCCTGTTCATTTACGTAAGCCAGGTAGGAGTTAAGTGCATTGGCCGAATAACCGATGGTAGCGTATAAATTGGGCATTTTGCCCATGATTTTGATAAATCGGTCGAATGCAGGCCTGGCATTATCTGATACCTGATCGTAGGTAGGCACTGTGAATGATTTCATGGCGATGTTATTTGAAGTATAAAATTAGTAAGATTATGAATGTGTTCGAACCTGAATTTTCAGGATTTAAGGCTGTAAAGAATTCTAAAAAAGGAACATGACGATTTCCATCGTATAAAACCATCTTCTCGTCTATATTATTTTAACTTTTATCTATTCAATTTTGCATATCTCAATTATATCACTACCTTTAGTTGTGTCATAAGTACACAATGAAGTTATAAACCTGCTTTTATTAGTTGATTAGGTTGATTGAGTGAGTTGTTGACTGTGTTATAAAGCATGTTCAACTATAACAACTTAATCCAACTCAATCAACCTAATCAACCACTGACTAAATCAACATGAAGAGAAGCATTACCCGTCCTGCAATTTATTTTGTCGGTTCGTTGTCGCTGCTTGCGTTTGCGGCAACCATTATCAGCAACACCAACACTGATTTGGCTAAAAAGTGGACAAGCATGGATGATGCCGATGGCATCATGCTGGTAAAGAACCCCAACGGCCCTACGCTGGGTTATTCGTCCAAATCGGGCATAAAAATCCTGACCGTTGATGGCCTGGCTTTTAAGGACTTGAACAAAAACGGAAAATTGGATAAATATGAGGACTGGCGCTTGCCGGTTGAGGAAAGGGCGAAAGACCTGGCATCCCAAATGACATTAGACCAGATAGCCGGACTGATGCTTTACAGCGGTCACCAGGCTATTCCGGCTTTATCAGGCGGACCATTTGCATCAGGTACTTATAACGGCAAAAAATTCAGCGATGGCGGTATTGATCCTGCGGAAGTAACCGACCAGCAAAAGAACTTTTTATTAAAAGATAACCTGCGTCACGTGCTGATCACCTCGGTACAAAGCCCGGAAGTAGCTGCACGCTGGAATAACAATGTGGAGGCTCTGGTAGAAGGTGCTGGCTTGGGCATCCCGGCAAATAACAGTTCCGATCCGCGTCATGGTACCTCGTCAGGCGTTGAATACACAGCAGGAGCAGGCGGCAAGATATCACAATGGCCAGATCAATTGGGTTTGGCGGCGACGTTTGATCCTGGTGTGGTAAAACAATTCGGGCATATTGCTTCGCAGGAATATAGAGCATTGGGTATTGCTACGGCGTTATCACCACAAATCGATCTGGGTACCGAGCCCCGCTGGGTACGTATCAATGGCACTTTTGGCGAAGACCCGCAATTAGATGCGGATATGGCACGCGCTTACGTGGATGGCTTCCAGACTTCAACAGGCTCGAGCGAAATAAAAGATGGCTGGGGATACCACAGCGTAAACGCGATGATGAAACACTGGCCGGGCGGCGGTCCGGAAGAGGGTGGAAGGGATGCGCACTTTGCCTATGGTAAATTTGCGGTATATCCGGGAAATAACTTCGATGAACACCTGATCTCCTTTGTGGTTGGTGCGCTTCATTTGGATGGAAAAACCAAAATGGCTGCAGCCGTGATGCCTTATTATACCATTTCGTATGGTCGTGATACAAAAAACAAAGAAAACGAGGGCAACAGTTACAACAAATACCTGATCACCGACCTGTTGAGAGGAAAATACCATTACGATGGTGTGGTTTGTACCGACTGGCTGGTTACCGCCGATGAGGGTAAAACGCCGGATCAGTTTCTTGGTAAATCATGGGGAATGGAAACAAAAACGGTGGCCGAACGTCATTACAAGATTTTGATGGCTGGAGTGGACCAGTTTGGTGGCAATAATGAGTCGGGGCCTGTGATTGAGGCTTACAACATGGGCGTAAAAGAACATGGAGAAGCCTTTATGCGTGCCCGTTTTGAAAAGAGTGCGCAGCGTTTGCTGACCAATATTTTCAGGACCGGATTATTTGAAAACCCTTATCTGAACGTCGAAAACTCAAAGGAAACTGTGGGTAAACCGGAGTTTATGACCGCAGGATATAATGCACAATTAAAATCCATTATCCTGCTTAAGAACAACAATAAAACATTGCCATTAAAACAGGGGACAACCGTTTATCTGCCAAAGAAATACTCGGCTTCAGTACAGGGATTTTTCGGTCCGCCATCAAAAGAACATTGGGATGAGGCAGTTAAGCCTGAATTGCTCGGCAAATACTTTAACGCTACAGATGATCCTTCCAAAGCAGACTGCGCCGTGGTATTTGTAAGCAGCCCTTATGGGGTATCAGGTTACGATAAGGCTGACGTTGCCAAAGGCGGAAATGGCTACGTGCCGATCACCTTACAATATGGCGAATACACCGCCAAATATGGCAGGGCCCATAGCATAGCTGCCGGTGACCCATCAGAACCGGGTGTGAATAACCGCTCATACAAAGACAAAACGATCACTGCGCCAAATTATAACGATCTGAAAACCATTCGTGAAACTAAGGCGGCGATGAAAGGTAAACCGGTAATTGTGGTGATCACGCTAACCAAGCCGGCAATCCCAGCGGAATTTGAAAAAGACGCCAGTGCTATCGTAGCCGACTTCGGTGTGCAAAATCAGGCGATATTGGATATTCTCAGCGGAGCAATAGAGCCATCAGGATTACTACCATTCCAGATGCCTGCAAATATGAAAACCGTTGAGCTACAGGACGAGGATATCCCTCATGACATGGTTTGCTATAAAGATGCCAATGGTCATACTTACGATTTTGGTTTCGGTATGAACTGGAAAGGTGTTATCCATGATGCGCGTACCGCCAAATATGTAGGCATTGTTAAAAAGCCTCAGGTTAGCGTTAAAGATGGAATAGTGAGCATCACTTGTTCTACCCCGAGAGCCAAAATATATTATACTACTAATGATGCAACCCCGGCATTTATTGAAGGCAATGTGTATACCAAGCCGTTTAAAGCAAACAAAGGTGCAGTAATAAAAGCTATCGCCAAGATTTATGGTAAGGATAATAGTAGTATGGTAGAGGAAGTGGTGAAGTAGTTGAGCAAATATCGAACACTGAATATCGAATTTTGAATGATGAAATTTTTACTTCGATATTCGTCATTCAGAATTCGGTGTTCGATATTAACTTTATTTCTTCGATGATTTGGCCCTGGGATTATATTCCAGGGCTAAGTTTATCCAGTAGTCAAAGTCTTTTTTATTCCTGAAGCGCTCGGGACTGATATAAATAAAGCCTTTCATATGTTTTCCGCCGTGAACCATTGGTCGGGTACCGGGTTCTTCTACCAGTTGCTCGGTGAGGTCAGGGTCGAGGCGCAACATCAGCTCGTTTCCGCTTACGCTAACGCACATTTTATCGTCCACCATAAAGGTAACGCCACGAAACATCTTCTTTTCCTCCAGGTTCGGAATATCTGCCAATGTCTCTCGAACGCGGTCGGCTAATTTTTCATCGTACGCCATAGGTTGATCGTTGAATACGTTAAATTAAACATTTTTCAACTTTCCCAGTTTGCTGATCTTATTCTTTATCACCTTTTTATCTGCTGCGACGCGAGATATCTTTAAAGCTTGCAGCAAATGTTCAATCGCCTTTTGAATATCCACCTCACTGTAAAGCTCCCCCAGCAGGCAATGATACAAATGGTTGTTATCCAGTTTCAGTTTTTCAGCTTCGACGATGGCTTCTTCGTTACCATAAACTTTTGACAGCGCATAAGTCCGGTTCAAGGCAGCGATGGGGGAATATTCCGTTATTAGCAACTGGTTATATAGACTTAGTATCTTCTCCCATTTCTGCTTTTCGTTGTTAGTTGTGGTATGCCAGTAGGCAATTGCCGCTTCCCAATGGTATTTTGAAAGATAATCGCCTGTCGATGCTTTATTTAGATAACGCTCACCCTGTAAAATTAATTCTCTGTTCCACAATGAAATATCCTGATCTTCATAAAGTATCAGTTCACCGTCAGAGTCAACCCTCGCCTCAAATCGCGATGCATGGAAACACATTAGTGCCAGTAAAGCGGTTACAGCGGGCTTATTAGTAGTTTCATTTTCTGTAAGCATATGCGTCAACCGCATCGCTTCCAGGCATAGGTCTTTTCTTAGTACTGCATTATTGTTTGATGAGTAATATCCTTCGTTAAATAACAGGTAGAGGGTAGTAAGCACATTCTCGATCCGTTTATCGATTTCATTTTCTGAAGGCAGTTCGATCTTAACGTTATCCTGCTTCAGTTTTTCTTTTGCGCGGTACAGGCGCTTATTAATGGTTTCCTTGTTGGTCAGAAATGCATCGGCAATTTCATCAATACTAAAACTACAAAGAATACGGAGCGATAAGCCGATCTGTGCTTCAGGCGGTATTCCCGGATAACAAATAGCAAACATCATCTGCAACTGGCTATCCTGTATGTTTTGCACTGATAGATCGATCTCTATCTCGTTTTTATCGTAAGTAGCGTATTGTATTTGTGGAGATATTTTCTGCGAGAAAAGGGTGTTCCGTTTTAAAAGGTCTTTGGCCTTATTCTTTGCAACAGTATACAGCCACGCCGCAGGGTTTTGTGGGATTCCTTTTAAGCCCCATGTTTCGGCGGCAAGCAGAAAAGTATCGCCTACAAGGTCTTCGGCTATGGAAATATGTTCAATACCCAATGACCGGCAAAGCACGGCGGTAATTTTCCTGAACTCGGTTCGGTATAGATATGGTATTAATTCCTTTTCCTGCATAAAACAAAAAACTTCTGCCTGTAAAATTACAGACAGAAGCTTGTTAAAAACGACATTTTAACCATTCATCTGAATAATGTCCCTGATCTCGACACTACCGTCAGGCACATTCAGCATCGGGCAGCTTTTAGCCAATTCCAAAGCATCTTCTATGGATTCAGCTCTGAAGATGCTAAGACCACCCACGATCTCCTTAACTTCGGCATAAGGACCGTTGGTTACGATGTTGCCTGGTTTTACAGTACGCCCTTCATTGCCTAACCGCATGCCCGGCGAAACCAGTTTATTTTGCGCGGCGATGCCGCCCATCCAGTTTTCCCATTCTTTTGATATTTCAAGATTTCCTTCTGGTGTCAGTTTGATCTCACCCATAGGTTCAGAGCGGTATATCATTGCAAACTCTTTCATGTCTTTTAAATTTTGTTAAAACTCAATTAGCTCCTATAGGAATAATATTTCTTACTTCAACACTCCCTCCGGCATTCAGAATAGGACAGCCTTTTGCTATCTCTGTTGCTTCATTTATATCACCGGCTTTTACAACAATGATACCGGTTATCATTTCCTTGATTTCGGCATAAGGGCCATTGGTTACCACATTGGACGGTTTTATGGCTTTGCCATCACCGCCCAGGCGGGTGCCTGAATTGGCCAGTTGCCCTTTAGAGGCCATATTACCCATCCAGACCTGCCATTGTTGCATAATTTCCTGCAGTTTGTTTGGTGAATACCCTGTTTCAGGATGGAAATCGTTCCTGAAGATTAATGCAAATTCGTTCATGATTTTAATTTTTTGGTTTTATAATTGAATGACGAACATATCGGTTCTTATTGGACAGAAATTTTAACCTTTTTTATTCTTGAGCATATAAACCGCGTATTTCAATACTTCCTGAACCTACTATCGGGGCACTTTTGGCAATATCGGCAGCCTCATCAATGGAGTTGGCACGGATGATAAGATACCCTCCGACAATTTCTTTTGTTTCAACAAAAGGGCCATTGGTAACTACTTTACCGTCCCGGATGGTTCTGCCGTCGCTGCTCAGGCGGTTACCACGGCTAAGCAGGATATTCCTGGCGATAATACCGTCCACCCATTTCTCCCAAACGGCCATTCCGGCCTGCATTTCTTCAGGAGAGAAGTTCGTTTCAGGCAAGCCCTCCAGCCTGATGATCATTACAAATTCTTTCATGGTTCTGATTTTTGGTTTTTAGGCTATTGACGATCCCGCAAAACAAAATTGGACAAACCTTTCAAATTTTTTTTACAGATTAAAATTTAGTGCTTTAATTTATAGCTTTAACCATTATAAACCTGCTATCGTGAGAAAACTTCTGTCTACCATCCTTTTTGTGACCATTATTGCGCAAACTATTTACGCCGCCAACGAACCCAAACCAGATTCTATATTAAAGATCATGGATAAAGTTGCCGACTGGCAATTGAGCGAATGGCAGCAGCATCGGCATACCCATACGAAATGGGACTGGACAATGGGCGCCTGTTATACTGGATACATAGCGTTGAATCAGGTAGGCCGCAATTCAAAATATGTCAATGCTATGCGCAGCATAGGGGACAGTTTAAAATGGAACACCGGCCCGAGGCGTACCATGGCTGATGATTATTGCGTGGCGCAAACTTACGCACAGTTATATGAGATTTTTAAGGAACCCGAAATGATTGCACGTTTTAAAGCTCAGGCTGATAGTATTATCGCCAGACCGCATGATGAATCATTGGAATGGAAGAACAATATAGCTAACCGCGAGTGGGCCTGGTGCGATGCTTTGTTTATGGGTCCACCAGCATTCGCTTATTTGTCGACTGCAACCGGTAATCAAAAATACCTTGACTTTGCCACCAAAATGTGGTTTAAAACAACGGATTACCTTTTCGATAAGGATGAAAACCTTTATTTCAGAGATGGTCGCTTTTTTACGCAAAAAGAAAAAAACGGGCAAAAGGTATTCTGGTCGAGGGGGAACGGCTGGGTGATGGGAGGTTTGGTTCGAATGTTATCCAATATACCTGCAAATTATCCATCTCGCGTGCATTTTGTGGATTTATATAAGAAAATGGCTGAGAAAATAGCCCAGCTACAAAATGCTGATGGTACCTGGCACGCCGCATTATTGGATCCGGATAGCTATCCTGTGAAAGAAACTAGCGGAACAGGTTTTTATTGTTATGCCTTAGCTTACGGTATCAATAATGGTTTGCTCCCTTATGATAAATATCACAGTGTTGTCGAGAAAGCATGGGCTGCATTAGTATCATCTGTACACGAGGATGGTAAATTAGGTAATGTACAACAGATAGGTGAGAAACCGGAAACCGTAACCGATGATGACACAGAAGTATACGGTGTAGGCGCATTCTTATTGGCCGGGTCAGAAATGTACAAGCTAAGGCTCAAACATCATTAATGATAGCAATAAACCATTTAAACCATAACAGTTATGCCTAAAACCGTTCGTCTTTGCTTGCAGTACATTATTGCAATCGCATTAGTTTTTAGCTACTTCATAGCCCTGGCACAGAGTAACAAAAAGCCTTTTCATGTTATAGCCTTTTACACCGGAAAAAACGATCAGGCGCATATCAGTTTTGTGCATGAGGCCAACAAATGGTTCCCTGAAATGGCAAAGAAATACCATTTCACCTACGACTCTACCAAAGATTGGACAAATATGAATGCCAAGTTCCTTGCTAAATACCAGGCGGTTATTTTTTTAGATACCAGGGTGGAAGATCCGGCACAGCGAAAAGCATTTGAAGAGTATATGAAAAACGGCGGCGGATGGATCGGTTTTCATTTTTCTGCTTTTGCCTTAACGCCGTCTGATTTTAATGCTGATTGGGATTGGTATCACAATGAATTTCTAGGTTCAGGACAATACGTAAGTAACACGTGGCGACCTACATCAGCTTATTTAAGAGTGGAGGATCACCATCACCCTGCGACAAAGGGTTTGCCAGACATCATTAAAGCATCGCCCAATGAATGGTACCGATGGGAAAAAGACCTGAGAAAAAACGCTGATATTAAAATACTACTGTCTATCGACTCGACGAGTTTCCCTTTAGGTACCGGGCCAAAGCAAAGCGAAATATGGCATAATGGTTATTACCCGGTAGTCTGGACAAACAAAAACTACAAAATGGTCTACTTTAATATGGGGCATAACGATATCGATTATGAACACCATACCAATAAAGACCTGTCGCACACGCTGAATAATCCGGAAGAAGATAAATTGATCCTTAATTCACTGATATGGGTAGCAACAGGTAAAAAGGTTGACTAAGTGTAACTGAAACACTATTGTTACAATTTCTACAGCTTTTTTATAGAATCAAAACCTAACTTGGTAAATTAGTTCACCAATTTAACAAACCAACTAATTTTACCTTTTATGGAAGAACAGCATATTTCCCGTCGCCGGTTTATCGGTAGTACGGTACTTGCCGCGGCCGGTGTTGCATTGGCCTCTAAATCTGTTTTTGCAGCAGGATCTTTGTTCCAGGCAAAACCTAATTCAGTTATTAATGGAGTTCAAATAGGGGTGATCACTTATTCATTCAGAAGCATGCCGGGCACAGCCCAGGACCTTTTGCAATATTGCCGTCAATGCAACATTAACGCTATCGAATTGATGGGTGATGCGGCAGAGGCATTTGCCGGAAAGCCCACACGTAACAGCGGAGAGGATGGGCCAACTTATTTTAAACGAGTAGCCGATTGGCGGGCGAGCGTATCCATGGATAAGTTCAAAGAGCTACGCAAACTGTTCAACAGCGCTGGAGTTAAAATTTATGCGTGGAAGCCAAACGCTTTAGGTGCCAAAAATACCGACGCGGAAATTGATTATGCTTTCAACGCCGGCAAAGCTTTAGGTGTAACGCATGTCACAGTTGAATTGCCAGCCGACGATAATCAAACCAAACGTTT
>JAFAKI010000010.1 GCA_019235595.1 Mucilaginibacter sp.
AGTTATCTTCACTACTGGGTGGATACTGGAAAACTTTACTTCGCATGCAAGGATTTATAAGTGGCTGATATTAATTGCCATTATATTAAGCCCGGGGTTGTTAGAAATATACAGTTTCCTTTGGTCGGAGACCTTATTTATATTCGAGTCCCTCCTATTTATTATTGCATACCGGTATTATTTGCAGTCGCATACAACAAAAGCCTTATTGATAGCCGCTTTTATCACTACAATTACCTGTATTACGAGATACGCAGGCGTTACAATAGTCGGCACAGGTGGTTTAATGCTATTGCTCGATACTGAGCTCCCTATAAGGAAAAAGATAAAACATATCCTGATATACGGTTTTGTTTCGGTCTCGCTGCTGGTTGCCAACCTGGTCATGAACCGCATTAATACGGGTTTAAGCACAGGTACACGCGAGCCTTCTATTACACCGTTTGTTGACAACCTGCATTATTTCGGCACGATAATTTGGGATTGGGCTGCTTTGCGAACCGATGCTGCCGACCCTTATGCGGCTTTTATTACGTCTTTTATCCTTTTAGCACTTGCGGGAATCCTTGCCTGGAAAACTTATAAACGCAGGATAGACGCGGTTGAAAATATAGTTATTACCCTCGCATTGGTTTACGGGTTGTTTATTGTGGTTTCGGCCAGTATATCAAGATATGAGCGCATCAACAGCAGGCTGATCGCCCCAATGTTTGTCCCCTTGCTAATAGCCTGCACTAGCTGGGTGCCCGATGTGTTGCGATTGATCAAAAACAAAGCGGCGAAATATGCCCTATCAGGTGTGGCTATCTTATTGATGCTTGCCTTCGAATATTCAACCGTGCTGGTGGATTACCAGCGCTATGACGACGAGTCTGATTTTGGAGTACCGGGCTACAGCGATGACAGCTGGAATAAATCGGAGTTTGTTCAATACCTGCGGAAACATCAGCATGAATTTAAACCCGGCATCCCAATTTACAGCGATGCAGACGAGGCTGTCTATTTATTTACCGGCATGTCGTCAACCCTAATCCCCCACAAACTGCAAACCAAGCTGGTGCAAAAAATGTATGCTGAAAAACGTTTTTATTTGATCTGGTTTGATAATCTTTATAACGCTGAACTGATCAGTCTGCAGGATATTATGGCGCATAAAAAGTTGGTAAAAATAGGCAGCGCCAAACAGGGCGAGGTTTATTACTACGAAGAGGGCGCGAAGTAATGCCAGGCAAAAGCAAAGATAGAGACCCTATCTCAGGAAAGCTATTGATATAAAGGCCGACTATAGTCCTTGTCTTTTTTACAAAAATTTTGGTCAATTGGTATAAAATCAATTAAGTTAAGTTTATTTTATTTTGATTTTACAAACAACTGTCTATATTTGCAGCACTTCATCTATAGCTTTACTATACAAAATGAACGGGTTCAACATACATCATCTTAATATGCATCATCGCCACCATGTGGCGATCAGATAATGTTTGTTTCTACGAGAAATATCACCCCCTGTTTATTTATAATACCTTTAAATTTAATTTGTGAAAACACTTAAAATAGCCATCCAAAAATCAGGACGGCTCAACGAAAAATCCGTTGAATTGTTAAAAAATTGCGGCTTAGACTTCGATAACTACAAAAGCTCGCTTATCTCCGGTGTATCTAATTTCCCACTCGAAATACTTTTTCTTCGTGATGACGACATCCCTGAATATGTTCAGGACGGTATTGCCGACCTGGGTATAGTTGGTGAAAACGTGATACAGGAAACCGAAGTTGAAGTAAGTTACCTGCAACGTCTGGGCTTTGGTAAATGCTCGCTAAAAATTGCCGTTCCTAATTCTCTTGACATAAATGATGTAACCGAATTAAGCGGCAAATCAATTGCCACCACTTATCCGGTAATATTGGGCAAATACCTGAAGGAAAGAGAAATTAAGGCAGAAATACGCACTATATCCGGCTCTGTTGAAATATCGCCAGGCTTAGGCCTGAGTGACGCCATCTGCGATTTGGTTTCAACGGGCGGCACACTTAAAAGCAACGGCTTGAAGCCCTTCTGCAACGTGATGTCGTCAGAAGCGATTCTGATAGGTAAACCAGGCATTGCAGAGCATGAGCATGTACAGGAATTGTTGCAGCGTGTTCAATCAGTGCTAAGGGCCAAGGAAACAAAGTACGTTGTATTGAACATTCATAACGAGAACCTGGATAAGGCTATCGCCTTGCTTCCGGGGGTAAAAAGCCCATCAGTTGTGCCATTAGCCGAGGAAGGCTGGGTAGCTGTACATACCGTTATACCTGAAAATGATTTCTGGGACAGGATCAATTCTCTAAAACAGGCCGGCGCACAGGGCATTACTGTTATGCCCATTGAGAAAATCATATTTTAGAAAGTTGGTAGTTCCCAGTTGGCAGTTTGCTTTTTAACTGCTAACTGAAAACTGCCCACTGCAAACTGAACAATGAAGACATACAACTATTCAGATTTAAGCAAACAGGAAATTCAGAAACTGGTTCAGCGCAATGTTGACCCGGCCGATGAAATACGCAATGTGGTAGAAGACATTATCAGTAACGTCCGTGCACATGGCGATAATGCTTTGCTGGAATATGCTGCCAAATTTGATAAAGTTGAATTAAAAAGCTTATCCATCGGCAAAGAGGAAATAGAAGTATTGGCTTCGACCCTATCGCCAGAGCAAAAAAATGCGTTGGATACAGCCTATAATAATATCCGCAAGTTTCACGAAACGCAGTTGTATACTGAATCAAAAGTAGAAACTATGCAGGGTGTAACCTGCTGGCGAGAATTGAGACCAATTGAAAAGGTTGGTCTTTATATACCAGGCGGGACAGCGGTTTTACCAAGCACGTTTTTAATGCTCGGGGTCCCGGCCCGTATTGCAGGTTGTCATGAAATCGTAGTATGCTCACCTCCACAAAAGGATGGCAAGATCAACGCTTATATCGCTTATGTTGCCCACCTGCTGGGGATAGAAAAAGTATACCTGACAGGTGGTGCTCAGGCTATTGCCGCTATGGCATATGGTACCGAAAGCATCACTAAGGTTGACAAAATCTTCGGCCCGGGAAATCAATACGTTACTAAAGCCAAAACCATCGTTCAATCGACCACGAATACAGCAATTGATATGCCTGCCGGACCGTCGGAAGTATTGGTTATTGCTGATGAAAGTGCCGTACCTGAATTTGTAGCCGCTGACTTGCTTGCTCAAGCTGAACACGGTGTAGATAGCCAATCAGTTCTGGTAACCACTTCACAGCAATTTGCAGAAAAAGCTATCGAAGAGTTGAATAAGCAATTACCTGTACTGCCGCGTGCGGCAATAGCAGGCAAGGCAATAAATAATTCCTACATCGTTGTAGTGAATGATCTAAATGAGGCTATGCAATTTAGCAACGAATATGCGCCGGAACATTTAATATTAGCCACTGCAAACTGGCAACAGCTAACTGCCAACATAATCAACGCAGGCTCAGTGTTCCTGGGCAACCTGACGCCTGAAAGTGCTGGCGACTATGCTTCGGGTACCAATCATACCTTGCCTACAAGTGCTTATGCACGTGCGTATTCAGGTGTTTCGGTTGATTCTTTCGTTAAGAAGATCACTTTTCAGCATATCAGCCCAGAAGGGATACAAAATATTGGTCGTACGGTGGAGATTTTGGCCGAGCTGGAAGGTTTACAGGCACATAAAAATGCGATAAGCGTCAGAATAAAATGATAAAATGAAGAGAATTTGTTATTTATTCTGCTCGCTGGCCTTAGTTGCTTGTAAAAGCAATAGAAAATCTGTTGTATCAGATTCAGTTGCAAACTTAACCGGTCCAAAAACTAGTATATCCAAAAATAAAGATGCCGCACATTTTACTATTACACCGTATGAATTGATTGATGATTATATGGTGATTGATACAGGGGAATATTCAAACGAAGGCCCGATGACCGGCGGGTCATATGCCATAATAAAAAAAAATGGAGTAGTTGTTGATACGATTGACCTTGATTATGGAATGAAGGGATTAGGAAATAAAACCTATTTCTATCATAAATTAGAGCATGAAATGGGGTCAATAGAAGATGATTCTAACAAAACTTTAATGCTTCAGGAAGGCAATTTCTTTTTGATTACTAATAATAAAAAGACTGCGTTTAATAGTTTAACAACCAGTTTCGATGACTATTTTTCATCTCCCAACGTAATTAATCAAAAAATTTATTTTTGGAAGTTAGATAAGATAGACACTGTTGGTACACTGAAGGTTTCAGCGGCAGAATTTGACCCATCCACCCATAAAACTAAAAGCCTTTTTTTACTGAATGATGTTCTTGACACTGATGATAGCAACAATTTTCCATTGCCATATATAAAGAATGACACCATTTATTTTGATGCCGGGAAAGATAAATTAATTAAGTTTTCAAAAACTTTTCAATCTTATAATTAGAAATGTTTAACATCAATAACATATTAAGAGAAAACATCAAAAACCTAACCCCCTACTCATCCGCACGGGATGAGTTTCAGGGTGAGGCCAGTGTCTACCTGGATGCAAATGAAAATGCATTTGGCTCTCCTTTGGAGCAGAATTACAACCGTTACCCCGATCCATTACAATACGAAGTAAAAAAACGTTTGAGTGAAATCAAGGGTGTTCCGCCACGCAATATCTTCTTGGGCAATGGCAGCGATGAGGCCATTGATATATTAGTAAGAGCATTTTGTAATCCGGGCGTGGACAATGTGATACTGGTGCCACCTACTTACGGCATGTATGAGGTATCAGCGAACATCAATGACATTAAAATAAAAAAAGTTCCTTTAACAGCCGACTTTCAACTGAATCTTGAAGGCATTGCTGAGGCAATTGATAATCATACCAAGCTTATATTCGTTTGCTCGCCCAACAACCCAACCGGCAATTCGATGAACCGGGACGATGTGGAAACGCTGATAGCAAACTTTCATGGTATAGTGGTCGTTGACGAAGCATACATCAACTTTAGTCGGCAAAAAACTTTTATACAGGAACTGACTGAATATGCCAACCTGGTGGTGTTGCAAACGTTGTCAAAGGCATGGGGATTAGCAGGTCTGCGTGTTGGGATGGCTTTTGCCAGTGAAGAGATCATTGAAGTAATGAATAAGGTAAAGCCACCTTATAATATCAATGATGCCTCACAGCAGTTGGCGCTTAAAGCATTAGCTAACATAGATCAGGTAAATAACTGGATAAGAGAAATTTTAACGCAACGAGATAAACTGGTACTTGAGCTAAAAAATTACGATTTCGTGGTCGATATTTACCCATCAGATGCTAATTTTATCCTGGTAAAAACAACTGATGCAAAAGGGATTTATCAATACCTGGTAAATCAGGGCATTATTGTGCGCGACCGCTCGAAAGTTGATCTTTGCGAAGGCTGCTTGCGCATAACCGTGGGTACGCCTGAAGAAAACAACATTTTATTGCAGTCTTTAAAAAACTATAAATGAGCGCACCAAAAAAAATATTATTTATAGACCGTGACGGTACGCTGATCCTGGAAACCGCTGATGAGCAGATTGACTCGTTTGCAAAACTGGAATTCTATCCGGGTGCATTGCCATGGTTGTCAAAAATTACCAAAGAACTGGATTTTGAACTGGTGATGGTGACTAACCAGGATGGCTTAGGTACATCATCTTATCCCGAAGATACCTTTTGGCCTATACAGAACTTCGTTGTAAAGGCTTTTGAGAACGAAGGGGTAAAATTCTCACACTTTGCTGTCGATAAAACTTTCCCAAAAGACAACGCTCCTACCCGCAAACCAGGTACAGCTTTGCTCACTCAATACATCGATAATGAGCAATATGATCTGAAAGGGTCATTTACTATAGGTGACCGCAAAAACGATATTCTGCTAGCAAAGAATTTAGGCGCTAAAGCAATTTGGCTAAATAACGGCTCCCATTTAGGTAGCGGGGAGTTCACGGAGGAACAGCATCATGCATTAGAAGATGTTATTGCTCTTGAAACCACCGACTGGCAAGAAGTATACGAGTTTCTGAAAGTGGGTGAGCGGGTTGCCGAGCATCGCCGCACTACCAAGGAAACGGATATTTATATCAAGCTCAATCTAGACGGTAAAGGCACGGCCAAAGTATCTACCGGAGTACACTTTTTTGATCATATGCTGGATCAGATCGCCCGCCATGGTAATATTGACCTGGAAATTGAAGCGAAGGGCGACCTGCATATTGATGAGCATCACACCATTGAAGACACAGGTATCGCATTAGGCGAAGTATTTGCAAGTGCATTAGGTGATAAACGGGGTATTGAGCGCTATGGTTTCTGCCTGCCAATGGATGATTGCCTTGCCCAGGTAGCCATAGATTTTGGTGGAAGGAACTGGTTGGTATGGGATGCTGAATTCCGTCGCGAGAAGATTGGCGAGATGCCTACGGAAATGTTTTATCATTTCTTTAAATCCTTCTCCGATGCGGCAAAATGCAACCTGAATATCAAAGCGGAAGGACAAAACGAACATCATAAAATAGAGGCTATATTTAAAGCATTTGCCAAGGCAATAAAAATGGCCGTTAAGCGTGATGTGAATAATATGGTGCTGCCTTCGACTAAGGGAGTTTTATAAACAGAGACAAGAATCAAGAGTCAAGAGTCAAGATATTCACTTGATTCTTATTTCTTGGCTCTTGGTTCTTGAATCTTGATTCTAAAAAATGATAGGTATAATAAGATACGGTGCCGGAAATATTTTTTCATTAACTGCCGCTTTGGATAGGTTAGGCATAAAATATGGTATGGTGCATAGTGAAGCAGATTTTGAACAATTTGACCGCTATATCATACCCGGTGTGGGACATGCGGGCGCTGCCATGAATAAATTGCAACAAAGCGGTATGGTCGAAAAAATAAAGGCCACGCAGAAACCTACACTTGGTATTTGTGTCGGCATGCAATTGCTTACTGCACATTCGGAAGAGGGCGACGCTAGTATGTTGAATATCTTTCCGATACAAACTAAACGGTTTACTGATAGTGCCGAATATAAAGTACCTCACACAGGTTGGAACCAGGTGAATAGCGAAAAAGGAAATCCGCTGTTTAAAAATATTCCAAACGGATCACATTTTTACTTTGTACATTCATACTTTATTGAGTTCAACCCGGCATATACGTTGGCCTCAACTGATTATAGTACAAAATTTTCGGCATCAATTTGGAAGGATAACTTTTTTGCGGTGCAGTTTCACCCGGAAAAGTCGGGCAAGTTTGGCGAAGTATTACTAACTAATTTTTCAAATTTATAAAGCAATGTATATAATTCCGGCGATAGATATTTTAAATAAACGTGTTGTAAGGTTGCGCGAAGGCAATTATGAGCAGGTAACCGAATATGATGTTACCCTCGAGGAAATGATCGAAAAATACCAGTCGCATGGTACAGATTTCATTCATATTATCGACCTGAACGGCGCAAAAAACGATTTCAGCAACCAGGAATATCTTTTTGATGTCATCCGCAAAACGGATATGAAGGTGCAATATGGTGGTGGCATCCGCAGTATTGATAAAGTAAAAGAGTTGATAGACGCTGGTGTGCACCGGGTAATCGTTGGTACGCAGGCCATTACTAATCCAAACTTTTTGCCTGACCTGAGTAAAGAAATCTGCGGAAAAGAAAAATGTTCCGATCAGGTGATCGTTGCCATAGATGTATTGGATGAAGTAATCAAATACTCAGGCTGGATGGAAAGCTCCCCTATCAAACTGATGGACTATGTTGATAGATGCCTGCAACTGGGTTTTTTCCGCTTCCTGTGTACCGATATCAATAAGGATGGCAAATTAGGCGGTGCCGGAGTGGATCTGTATCAAAAACTGCTTGATCATTCGCCATTCATAAAACTGATCGCATCTGGTGGTATCAGCTCGATGAAAGATATTGAAGAATTGAGCAAAATTAAGGTTGAGTCGGTTGTTGTAGGTAAAGCCATTTACGAGGGACGCATCAATATTGACGAAGTCAAAAACTGGAATTTGAAATCGTTAATTTCGATATGAGCCTCGCGAAGCGGATTATCCCTTGCTTAGATGTTAAGGATGGGCGTACAGTAAAAGGTGTGAACTTCGTCGACCTACGCGATGCCGGAGACCCGGTTGAGCTAGCGTGGAACTACTCTAACCAAGGCGCTGACGAACTGGTATTCCTGGACATCACAGCAACCCACGAACGCCGTAAAACCATGGTTGAACTGGTTAAAGCAGTGGCACGCCAAATCAACATCCCATTTACCATAGGGGGCGGCATTAATGAAATTGCTGATGCGGACGCACTTTTAAATGCAGGAGCTGATAAAATATCCATCAATTCGGCCGCGGTACGTAACCCGGCATTGATCGATGAACTGGCAAAAGCATTTGGCGTTCAGTTTGTAATTGTCGCAGTAGATACGCGCAATGTAGAGGGAAAAAACATTGTCCATCTGAATGGCGGACGCATCCCAACCGAAAAAGAAACTTTTAACTGGATACTGGAAGCTGAAGATCGTGGCGCCGGCGAAATATTACTCACGTCAATG